>VYDA01000623.1:8315-17443 GCA_009843665.1 Caldilineaceae bacterium SB0675_bin_29
GTAATGCGCTTCACGCGGCGCGATCCGGACATTGCGACGGGCATATTGACGGATGCGAACGGCACGGTCCCGTTTGCTTTCGACCGCCAGGCCCGCCGCCTGAGCCTGCCCGCACGTGACATCTATCTTGACGAGTATGGTTGGGAAGTGGACGAAAAGGGACAGATCGTGTTTCAATCCCGTCGTTCCGACCAGGAATAGCGCAGTCTGCAGGCCACGGGGAATTGGGCAGTTGTGACCGCTTCGATAGACAGTTTCTTCGACTGTTTGCAGAGGAATCTGGCCGCGGCACTGCCTGGCCGCCCGGCCCAGGCACTGATGGCGCCGCTGCCGCGTCCGGGCTGGCATCCCGATGACAGACCTGATGAGCCGGCCCGCCAGAGCGGCGTTCTTGTCCTGCTTTATAGCCTGAAGGGCCGGCTGAACTTGCCCCTGATCTTGCGACCTACTTATGACGGCACTCACAGCGGCCAGGTCGCGTTTCCCGGAGGTGGATTTGAGAAAAGGGATAGCGATCTGACCGACACGGCATTGCGAGAGACCCATGAGGAACTGGGAATCGCGCCAAAAGACGTGCAGGTTCTCGGCGCCCTCACTGAGCTCTACATTCGACCAAGCAATTACGAAGTCTACCCAACGGTAGGACGACTGAAGGCCAAACCAGTCTTTCGACCCGATCCCAGCGAAGTAGCCCAACTGCTCGAAGTGCCACTGGCAACTCTGCTCGACCCGACCAATCAGCGGAGGGAGCAGTGGCAGCTTGCCGATCGATCTGCGCTTGTGCCTTACTACGCCATTCAGAGTCAGACCATCTGGGGAGCGACTGCAATGATTCTCAGCGAGTTGCTTACCATTGTGCGCCATTGTCAGCCGAATGGGGACGGATTTGGTAGCCTCTTCAGCGAATGATACGATCCTGACCCATCCCGGGGGGTATGGTCGGCTTCGGGAATCTGCGCAGGGTGCTCCGCAGTCCTTCCGTCCAACACTGAGGCTTCCAGACAGGAGAAGTGGCAGATGGCAGAACGCCCACCAGGAGACGCTACGGTGAATGAGGAGAATCCCAGACCGTGCGTGCAGAGTTCACTATGCCAAGACGTAGAACGGGTATTGTTCTCTGCGGAGGAGATTCAGGACCGCATTCGCGATCTGGGCCGCAAGATCGATGAAAGCTATGCGGGCAAGGATCTCTTGTTGATCGCTGTTCTCAAAGGCAGTGTCGTATTTGTTGCCGACCTCATGCGAGCCATCTCGATCCCGCACGAGCTGGACTTTCTGGCTACAAGCAGCTATGGCGCCTCCTCAGTGAGCACAGGCGTAGTTCGAATTCTGAAGGACTTGAATGAACCGATTCAAGGCCGCCATGCCCTATTGGTCGAGGACATCATTGACAGCGGCCATACCCTCGCCTACCTTACCCGACTTTTCAGTGCCCGAAATCCCGCCAGCCTGGAGGTCGTTACGCTGCTGGACAAGCCATCACGGCGGGAAGTAGACATCGAGCTTTTCTGGACCGGTTTCTCTGTTCCAAATGAGTTTGTCGTCGGCTACGGGTTAGATTTCAATCAGAAGTATCGCAACCTCCCCTACATCGGCGTTCTCAAGCCTGAGGTGTACGACCCCGGTTCGGAATAGTGTCCTGAAGAGATTCGAAAGTCAGGGCTTGCCAGGAAGAATCTGAATGCTGATCGGCATGTCACCGGCAATGCGGCCCATCCGTCCTGCGCGTGAGCTCGGGAGCAGTCTAGTCATCAGATAAACGATGCGGGCAAGAGAAGTGAAGCTACATTATTCGATGGAAGAAAGATCGAACTCCTGTAGGTCGTCACAGCGAAAGAGAGTCGCTTCTCACCTTCTGGTGGCGTGTCTAACAATTGCTGCCTTTTTGGCCCTTCTGCAGCCGGCCCAAGCCGCCGCGCAGACATCAGGCTACACATATGTGGTCCAACAGGGCGATACCCTGGCGTCGATCGCGGCCGAACTTGGGATCCCGCAGGAGATCCTGGCAGCCACTAACCAGCTCACGAACATTAATGCACTCAGAATCGGGCAAGTGCTGCTGCTTCCGCCGGGCGCCGGGCGCCGGTCTGTCATTGCAAGGCCTGGAGATACGATACAGGCCATAGCCGAACGGGAAGGCCTGTCGGATCTTAGGCTGGCGATTCTCAACAGCACTACACCAACCGCTCGCCTGTTCCCAGGTCAGCCGATTCGGCTCATGCGGGATTCCCCCCCTCTGGCTACGCCCTTCGGCTCAGTAAGAATAGTCGGCGTCCCTTCTACTATCGTCCAAGGGCAGGCGGGGTGGCTTGAAGCTGAAGTAAACAGACCTCTCTCTCTTGAAGCCTCGTGGAACGGTGCGCCGTTGGGAATCCGACCTCTTGCAATTTACAGGAAAGACGACATCGGAGGAGAAACCACCATTTGGGGCGGTCACGTTCCGATTGCGGCATCACAGGAGCCTGGAGTTTACTCCCTCAGCCTCAGCTACCTGGCCGCGAACGGCGTCACAGTCTCGCGTTCCTTCCCGGTGTTCGTTCAGGGGCATACCTTTCCCGTTCAGGATATCAGGTTGCCGCCGGACAAAAGCGCATTGATCGAACAGGAGATTTCGCAGGAGGAATTGGACTATCTTTCGCCCATCTGGTCGCGAACTGTTACGCCGATTCAGTGGCGCAACCCTTTCCTATTGCCACTGCAGTCGGATTTTCCTACTACGAGTCCATACGGTGTTAGTCGCAACTACAACTCAGGGCAGTACTTATCTTTTCATACGGGGCAGGATTTTGCGGCGCCTGGAGGGAGTCCCGTACTTGCACCGGCGGACGGTGTTATCACCCTTGCCGAGCCGTTGACTGTGCGCGGCATCAGCGTCATTCTCGACCACGGCGCCGGGCTGTTCACGGGGTACTGGCATTTGCAGGAGGCGCTCGTCGTCCCTGGCGACAAGGTGCAAGCCGGCGAACCAATTGGCCTGGTGGGCACGACGGGACGAAGTACAGGGGAACATCTCCACTGGGAGCTGCGCATTTACGGCGTTGCAGTAGATCCGATGCCCTTCCTGACGCGCCCCCTGCTGGCTGTCGCGGCCACGGTTGAACCGGAAGTAGGGCAGGAACCCGAAGAGGGACAGTAAGCCGTTTGGTTCGGAAACTGCATTTAATCCGAACGCTTTCAGACCGAGCAACATAGAGTAGCCTGGTGGTTCTCTGACAGATAAACGTCCAACTGGCCGATTGCGCGAAAAAGCGCCGACCGTGTAGTCGACGCTTTCGGTAACTGTTGTGCAACAACTTACTCTTCGTCTTCTTCTTCCTCTCGTCCTCGGCCGATGACTTCCGGCTCGACATCGGTATCCAGCAACTCTTCTTCCTCCTCCAGCTCTTCCTCGCTGACGGCTGCACGGGAGAGAATCAGGCTGCAGATCGGCTCGTCCGCAGCGGAAATGTAAGTTACACCAGGAATACTTGGCAGGGCTGCGACAGTGATCGGGGGGCTTTCAGGCGTTTCCAGACGAGATACGTCGACTTCGATTTGTGCGGGGATGTCGGCGGGCAACGATTCGATCTCCACACTATCCATCGATTGGACCATCACAAGGTCGACACTGACGTTTATGGCACCCACTGTAACCAGGGGCACGCTAACCTGTTGCGATTCGGTCATGTTGACGGTATAGAAGTCGGCATGCAGCAGGTTGTGACGAACGGGATGGCGCTGGATTTCCCTAACAAGAACATTGTAGTCTTCACCTTCCAACTCGACCTTGACGAGCTGGGAGCTGCCTCCGTCGCGCAACACTCGCTCAAATTCGGCGCCTTCCACCTGGGCATTTCGCGGCGGGTCGCCACCGCCATAGATTACGACCGGGACAATTCCCTCGGGCCGAAGGCGACGCACCTTGCGGCCTGTGAGGCTGCGGGGATTGGCGTTCAAAGTAAGTACTGACATCTTTCTTAGACTCTCTTTTCCTCTGAATTGCGCAGTCTTATCTGTATGCTCAGGTGGGAATTGTGGTGAAGGGGTCTTCCCGGTGGCGTCGTCAAACTCGATTACTGAGCGCCACGCGCTCAAGTCAGTTTTCTGTGCCGTCCTGACCTTTCAACTTCCGGCCTCGATCGCGAGTGAAGAAACTCCGGAAAAGCATCACAATCAGGCCGAACCCCGCTCCGAAAGCAAGAGCAGAAAGCGGCGAAAACTTCGTGTTCACATTGCCCTCTACTTTTCCCGCAACGAACAGCCAGGTGCACAACTCCTCTGCCTTCACCCGGCCGGACGCCAAGAAACCAATATTCCCACTCTGAACTGTAACCTGCTCGCTGGCAGCAAATCCAATCGCGGCTTCACGCATGTCCAGTGATTTCGTAAGCACGAATCCAGCGGCTGATTCGGACATGTTCAGTGCCTGCGCACGGACCGAGCGGGCCGCAGAGTCCCTCATGGCAACGTGTCCACCTTGGACGTCGCCAACGGCGGAATCCTCCAGATCCACTCGTTTGCCCTCCAGATCTGAACTCAGATCGGCCGCCGCTTCTTCCAAAGGGTTATCATCCGACTTCTCTTCAGCCATTTCCGTCTCCATTGCATGCACAAAAGTCCGGCAGAATACGCGCAGATTCTTCATTATATTCTGGGCAACTATGCCTGTCAAAAAAGAGGGCGTGCCAGGATTGTACAGACGTCAGGTTGCGCACTTCACGCGGCGTGGAGGAAATAAAGATGCGGGCTCCGGGGGCACTGTTTCCATCAGGTTGGAAAAGTGCGGCATCGGGCCCGCATGTGAATTGGTTCAGCTGCCAGGCGACTGATTTTCCCCGTACGTCCTATCGGAGTTCGTACGTGATCTGCAGCTGCATCGTGAGGCTCAGTTCACCGGGGCTTATGGGACCGGAGCCACCCCCCATCTCGGCCGCAGCCATCCGTGAGAAGTTCCCGCCGAAGAATCCGCCACCCTGACCGATGATTTCGCTGATTCCCATCACTGCTCCGACGCGTACACCGATAAGTTCCGCCAGATCCTCGGCCTTGTCAAATGCGTCTGCGACGGCCTTGGCTCGAGCTTCTGACTCAACCGCGCCCGGGTCCGCCAGACTGAAATCGACTCCATATATGTTGTTCGCTCCGGCGTCAATTGCCGCATCCAGCACATCGCCGATACTCCCCAGGTCCTGGATCGTGATGAAGACCGTATTGCTTACTCGATAGCGAACCTCGTCCTCAGCCAGCATTCCGCTCGGCCCAAACCGCTCGGCAAAGATGCTGAAGTGTCTGGTCTGAATATCCGTTTCATCGATATTCTGCGACAGCAGGGCAGCCTGGACCTCTTCCATAATGGACTGGGCTGCAGCGCTGGCTTCTTTCACCGTAGGCCGTACTACTTCCACACCGATCGAAGCCGTGGCGATGTCAGGTTCGATGCTGACCGTGCCTTCTCCCACCACCGTTACCGAATGCGAGCTTGGGACGGTGAGCATTTCCTCGCGGGCCATCGCCGCAGGCGTGGGTGAAGCTGTACTCACTATGAATACCGCTATCAGGATCAGGGTCAACGTCGCGACCAAGCCAATCGCTGCATTTGCCGGGACATTCGCCTTCATTTTTCAGTTCCCCCTTGAAACGCAAGTCATTCGCGCCACCACTGGCGTTCTCTGTTCAACTTCTATGACGACGCCGCAGCCGAAAGAGTTTCATTCACTTTGGAGTCGACTTCTCTGCTTCCGGTTCTACTGATTCTCTAGCGTGTGATAGGATCGTCTCTATCATGCGCGCTCGACTTGCTGCGTCTCCAAGTTACCTCTTGATTTGGGCACTGCTGTTCATTTTCGCGGCCGCGGGGTGGCTGGTTACCACCAGGGATTTGGCTGATAGCCCTGTCACCGCCGCGGCTTTGGACCGGCTCGACAGTGGATCTGTTGCTTCGATGGACAGTGCAGTATTTGCGTTCGAACCGGGCTGGCAGGTCTCTGTGGATGGAGCGGACACAACAGAGCCGGACCAGCCGTGGAGGGAGCCGTCGGGGCGTATGGCTTTCCAGTACAGCGGGCGTGAGCTTGCGTTGAAGCTAGCACTGGGTGACTATTGGGGCTACATCTTCGTGAAGGTAGATGGTCGTCCGGCCAACCGTTTGCCCACTCTCCCAGGCAACCTTGACAGCCTGGGCCAACCCAGCGGCTATCTCCCCCTCTTTGCCCCAGAAAAGCAGACTGAAACCGGTCCGGTTGCCGAGTGGATTATCGTTCACAACGCTTCCACCGACGGACCTCACCAGGTAACGGTCGAAGTATGGCGCGGTTGGGGCCAGACCGTCTTGCGGGCTGTCGCTGTGGACGCGATGCCAGCTGTCCCCCGTCCGCAATGGCCTGCGGTCCTGCTGGCCATGGTTGGAGTCTGGCTTGCTTTCATCTCTGCCGGCCCTATCATCAGCAACGTTTTGGCTGCCAGATTACACTCCGGAATAAGTGCATCTACAGCCGGACCCTCGCCAGACGAATTAAGGAGTCCTTGGAATACGCAGGGTTGGACTCGTCGCGTCTCCTGGCTCATCTCCGTTTTTCCCTGGAACTATGCACTCATTTTGGCAATGGCCGGCGTCGTTGCGATAGGAGCCGGAACCGCCGTCCAGAACTGGCTGCTCACCGACGCAGGCTTGATCATGCTGGGTTTCGCAGGTTTGCAGCGACCTGTTCTTTGGACCGGCGCACTCCTATTCGGACTACCTCTTTACCTTTACCCCTTGCCTATTTTGCCCGGGCGGGCGCTGAATCTGATTGAAATCGGTGTCTATGGAGGCTTGGGCCTTACAGTGATGAGGCTCATCTTTGTGCGAGGTCGACGACCGAATTCAGGATATAAGCCCACTGCCTTTGACAGTCGCCACCGCCTCTTTTTCGTGCTCGTCTCTTTCGCCCTGGTCTCCGCCTTCGCGGCCGAACAGGAGGGTGTCGCGTTACGTGAATGGCGCACGCTCTTTCTCAGCGCGGGCCTCTTCGCACTGCTGTTACACTTGACGTTTCGCAGAACCGGCGATTCCAGAGACGCCCGGACCTTCCTCGCGCTCTATTGGCTGGCCGGCGGAGCTTTTGTCGCCTGCGCGGGCCTCTGGCAGTACGTCACTGAGCAGAATATCATCCAGGCTGAGGGGGTCAACCGGATACGGGCCTTTTATGGATCCCCCAATAACCTTGGCTTGTACCTGGAGCGGACTACGGCGATGGGTCTGGGTCTGGCCATTTTCGGAGGGTGGTCGGCATGGGGGCAAAGAGACGAGGAAATTCTTGCGTGGCGAGAGAGGATCCCTCTTTTGGGATCCTGGAAAAGCGCCCCTCTCTGGGCACGCGGCGCGCTTCTCCTGACCATTCCTCAACTGTTAGCGCTGCTATTGACCTTCAGCAAAGGAGCGATCTTTCTTGGCCTGCCGGCGATGTTGCTAACTCTGGCCGTAGCAGGACGGCGTCTTCTTGCCGCTCCTGGCGGGCGGCTATCAGCGCGATGGGGCTGGGGCCTGGCCGCAGTGGCGACGGCTATGGTCCTGGGGCTTGTTCCATTTCTGGGCACCGAGCGTTTCCGCAGCCTCTTGGACTTCCGGCCGGAGGGTACGGCCGGCATACGCCTCAGTCTCTGGCGCAGCAGCGTGCAGATGGCCTTGGACCATCTGTGGCTGGGGGTCGGTCCGGACAACTTTCTATACAGCTACCGCAGCGGCTACATTCTACCCGCCGCCTGGCGCGACCCCAGCCTCAACCACCCCCACAACGTCGTTCTCGACTGGTGGACACGACTTGGCCTGCCGGGCCTCGCCCTGGCTGCGGCCTGGCTGGCGCTGGGGATTCGCTCCCTGTGGAGGGCGGCAACATCCGATGCCATTGCCGTAGGGGCGTTTGGGGCAGTCGCGGCCGCCCTGGGACACGGGCTGATCGATGCATCGTATGCTTTGCCCGACCTGCTGATTGTGTGGGTCTTTTTGCTGCATCTTTTCTCACCACCGGCAGCGCCTGGTCCAGTGGCCGTTCCAGAGGAGCCGCAGTCAGCTTAGAGATATCTGCTACTGCAGTCCAGTGTGCTCATACTGCTTGAGGGGTTAGACTTACAGTGTGCGCAGGCGGCGCAGGCACCAGCGGTAGGTGTGGTTGTCGGGGATCTTACAGTCGCTGAAACGAAAGCTATAGAAGGTGAAATAGAGGTCGATTCGTTGCCAGCAATGGGCGCCGTATCGCCCGGTTATCTGGCTGCGCAGGAATTCATAGTCGGCCTCGGTTACAAAGTCGTAGATGCGGCAGAAGTAATAGGCACCAGCCAGATCCACCAGTGGGTCGCCGATCAGTGTCAGCGGGCTGAAATCTACGACGGCCGTCAAGAGTCCCCTTTCGTCACACAGGACATTCCCCGGGAAGTAGTCTCCGTGGACCAGGCATTTTGGCGGCCGCGGGGGCAGACTGCTGAGATCCCGGTAGAACCCTTCCACGATCCGATCCACATTGGGCAGGTCATCCTGAAGATCAGAATATTAGTGGGCGAGGGTTGCCTCGATTCGCGCCTGCAGATAACCAGGCCAAGTTTCCGAGGTAATCTCTTCATGTAGGTTTAGCGGCTCGCCGTATAGAAGTTGGGGCATGTGGACGGCGTGCAAAGGGGGAAGGCCATCAAGAAAGGATGCCATTGCGCTGCGCCGTTCGGCGGAGGTCAGGCGAGGAAAGACCTCGGCAAAGTCCCGGCCGGGGAGTCGCCGTTCGACATGATAGTGTATCTCCCCGACTGCTCCGTACTGATAGATATGGGGTACGGCGAAGGGAAAGGAGTATCCTTGAAGCTGCTCCGAAAAGCGCTGTAACCGCGGAAGATATCCTTGATCCTGGGGACCGTTGTGGATTTTCAGGACGCGCCCACCGTCGATATCGTACAGGGAGGATGTCATGCCTCTGCCCACCAAGGTTGCGCTATCGAGTTTCAGATGGCGCAAGACCTCAGCCAGCTTCTCGCGCTCTGTCATTACGGCAAAATTTCAGCGATCTGCTCTGCCAGTATGACACTGTTCATTTCGCCCGACCATACCCCCAGAATTTTCCCTTCAGTGTCGATGAAATAGGTGAGGGGCAGCCCCTGTACGTTGTAGCGCTGTCCTACTTCCAGAG
>VYDA01000702.1:0-10310 GCA_009843665.1 Caldilineaceae bacterium SB0675_bin_29
GTTGCGCCCGGGTAGTCTGCCAATACGGAGCCAAGATTATTTGGATTCCAGCAAGCCAAGTGCGAGGTACTGATGACAGACCGTGTAAAAGGGAAAGTTGCGCTTGTTACGGGGTCCGGGTCCGTGGGGCCCGGCTGGGGGAACGGGAAGGCGGCGGCGGTGCTCTATGCACGTGAAGGGGCGAAAGTCTTTCTCGTCGACTATAACCCGGATGCCGCCAGTGAGACGAAGGGCATCATTGAGCAGGAAGGGGGAGAGTGTACTGCCTTTGAGGCCGACGTGACCGATTCCCAGGCTGTTGAGCGGATGGCTGAGGCCTGCATAGAGACATACGGCAGGATTGACATACTGCACAACAACGTCGGCATTATCGAGGTGGGCGGGCCGGTCGAGATCAGCGAGGAAAACTGGGACCGGCTGCTGGACGTCAATGTGAAGGGGATGTTTCTTACCTGCAAGTACTGCATCCCGCATATGGAAAAGCAGGGGGGCGGCGCTATCGTCAACATTTCTTCGATTGCCGGCATACGCTACACGGGCTATCCGAGTGTCTCCTACAACGCTTCAAAGGGCGCCGTCAATCAGCTGACGCAGAATATCGCGATGCAGTATGCGCAGAAGGGCATACGGGCGAACTGTGTTCTGCCGGGGCTGATGAATACGCCTTTCATCACCCAGGGCCTTCAGGAAGCGTACTCAGATGAGGGCGTCGAGGAGATGATCAGGCAGCGGGACAATCTGTGCCCGATGAAAAAGATGGGGGATGCCTGGGACGTTGCCTATGCCGCCCTGTTCCTGGCGTCCGACGAGGCCAAGTATATTACAGGCGTCAATCTGCTCGTGGACGGCGGACTGACGTGCGGATTCGCGCCTTAACTGCCTATGCCGAAGGAAGTGGTGTTTGCCGGTCCCCGTCAGGTGGAAATAGGCGAATATGCCGACCCGCCGCTCGGTCCAAGGGACGTGAGGGTCGCGAATCTTTACTCCGGTATCAGCCACGGCACTGAGCGCTCCCACTATCGCGGCGAAGCGGTCTGGCACGGGCGCAGCGTGGAGACGGACGGCTTCGTAACTGAAGGGCGTTCGATGAAGTACCCCTTCACCTATGGGTACGAGGATGTTGCGCGTGTGATGGAGGTCGGGGCGGAGGTGAGCGAGCTGGCGGTCGGTGACGTCGTCATGGGCTCGGCGCATCATCGGGAGACCCGGAACTTCAACCTGGATCTGGCGAAGGTCGGGGCGACGACCAAGGGCGTCGGTGTTAGCGTTTTTCCCTATCCGCTGCCACCCGACGATGATGATCTTGAGAAGTACATTTTCGTGAGTCTGGGCACGGTCGCTCTGGACGCGGTTCTCGTCGGACCGGTTCGGATAGGCGAGAGCGCGGTGGTTGTCGGTCAGGGGGTTGTCGGGCTGCTGACAATGCAGCTGTGCAAGCTTTCCGGCGCCGACCCGGTCATCGCGATCGATCTGCTCGATGAGCGGCTGGACACGGCGAAACGCCTTGGCGCCGATTTTGCACTCAATCCCAACCACGGCGACGTGGGGCGCGAAGTGAAGCGCATCCTTGGCGGGCCGGGCGCAGACGTCTGTTTTGAGTGTTCCGGCCAGGCGGGCGGCATCGGGCTGGCCATGCACTGTGGGACGCCATTCCCGAAGGTCGTTGCGGTGGGGATGTACGACGGTCCGGCCGATGACCTCTACCTCGGCGAGGAGTTCTGCCGCAGCGCGGGGCAGATCCTTCATTCCCGCAGCGGCGGCTACCGGCTTCCTCCCGAGAACGCCGACAGCGGACTCTACCACCGCCGCTGGGACATCATTCGCGTGCACAATGTGATCATTAAGCTGTTGCACACAGGCCGGCTCGATGTCAGCGGTCTGATTACGCATCGCTTCGCACTGGAGGAGGCTCCGCAGGCTTACAAGCTGATCGATGAAGGGGCGGCGGGGATGATGAAAGTCATCTTCGACCTGACCACAGCGTAGTTTCTTCTATTTCGCAGTGTCTTCAAACTGGAAGCTCGTTCCTGTCGATGGAGGGGTCTGCCTTGTCGAGCAAAGTCAACGCAGCGGTCGTCGTCACCACGCGGGAGATGGAGATTCAGACTTTCGACATGCCGGTCATCGGCGAAGACGACGGGCTGCTGAGAGTCGAGATGTGCGGCGTCTGCGGCAGCGATCCCCGCATCTACAATTGGACAGAATCCCACCGGTTTCCGCTCATCATGGGCCATGAGCTTGTCGGGCATGTTGAGGACCTCGGGAGCCGGGCGGCGGCGCGTTGGGGTGTGAAGGCCGGGGATCGCGTCATTGTCGAGCACCTGTTTGGGTGCGGGCACTGCCGCTGGTGCCTGCTGGGCGAGTACCGGTTCTGCAAGGAGCACCAGGGCTACGGAGGGACGACGCCGTCCAGCGTGCCGCCTCATCTGTGGGGCGCGTACAGCCAGTACATGTATCTGGCGCCCAATTCGCGTGTGCACCGCATTACGGAGGAGGTGCCGGCCGAGGCCGCGGCGATGACCTGCGCCAACATCGGGAACGGGCTGCGCTGGGTGCGTACGAAGGGCGGGGCCGCGATCGGCGACAACGTCGTGGTTATCGGGCCGGGTGGTCAGGGCCTGGCTGCGATTTTGGCGGCCAACGAGGCGGGTGCGTCGAAGATCATTGTGCTCGGCCTGAATCAGGATGAACACCGTTTCGAGCTATCCAGGCAGTTCGGGGCGACGCACATCATCAATCTCGAGCGTGAGGACCCGGTCGAAGCCGTTCTGGAGCTTACCGACGGCGTACTGGCTGACATGGTTGTGGATCTGACCGGCGCAACTGCTTCCTTCCCCCTGGCTCTGGACCTGGCGAGGCCGATGGGTGTTGTCGTCGTTGGTTCGAACACCGGCGAGCAGGAGGTTTCCATCGTTCCCAGCAAGATCCCGATCAAGGAGCTGCGCGTGCAGGGCGTGAATACGCACGATACGCCGGCTGTGCAGGCTGCGATCAAGATCGTTGAATCGCGGCGCTATCCCATCGAGAAGATGGTCACACATCATTTCTCGCTGGCCGAGGCAGAGACAGCCGTGCTTGCGGCCGGCGGCGAAATCGAATTGGACGGTTTTATCAAAGGCGTGATCGTACCGAACTGAGGGGCGTTGACATGGACATCACCTGGGACTACACGAGCCAACGCGAGTATGTCAGGCGGATCAGCGAAGGGATGCCGCCGGTTATCATCAGCGCGGTCGTGACGGGCGGGCATCAGAAGAGCGAGAATCCGGCGATGCCGGTGACGGCCGAGGAGCAGGCCGATGCGGCGGCCGAGGTCTTCGCAGCCGGTGCGACCATCATTCACATTCATGCCCGCCAGGCAGAAGATCCGACCCAGGCATCGCACGAGGCGGACCGATATCGCGCAATCAACGAAATGATGCGCGCCAAGGCGCCGCAGATCCTGGTGGACAACTCGCAGGGGATCGCTGATCTGACGACCGAAGGCAGCGATTTCGTTGGAACGGCACACCACTATAAGTCTGCGCCGATCGAAGCCGGTCCGGACATCATGGCCTTCAACCCCGGGCCGATGACCTTTCGCGGCGGCGCCGCTTACACCGGCGGCGGCAGCGGACCCAGCAAGGTCACCCTGGCCACTTTTGACGACTCGGAGCGTACGGCGCACCGTCTGCGGGAACGGGGCATCAAGCCGCAGGTGTTCCTCTACCACCCAGGCCATCTCGATATTCTAGACTATCTGATCCAGCGCGACGCGCTAGACAAACCCTACTTCCTGCAACTGGTTTTCGGGCAGCAGAGCGGGATCAACACGAGCATGGACAGCTTCCTCTACATGGTGCGCAATTTGCCGGAGGACTCCCTGTTTCAGACGTGCGCGCTGGGGCTGGAAGAGATCCAGGTGAATGTAATGGCGATGCTGCTGGGCGGTCACGTGCGCACCGGGCTGGAGGACTGTATCCATTACCAGCGGGGTGAGCTGGCGCAGAGTAACGCGCAGATGGTGGAGCGGATCGCGCGCATCGCCAACGACCTGGGGCGGGGTGTCGCTACGATTGACGAGACGCGCAGGATGTTGGGCATCGACAGGTAGGAAGGGAGAAGAGTCGATCCAATAGGTGGCCGAACCTGTCAAGGTGACGACGAGGCCATCAAGCCACCGGCAAGAGTCCGACCAGAAAACAGGAATTTTTTTTCACTTGGAACGGGGCCGTCTTCTGCTTATAATGCGGACGAAATCTCTGATAGCCGAATCCGTTCCGATCAGCCAAGATTCCACCCTTTTCCACACAGTTTTCGACACAAAAAACATGCAAAACGCTAAAATCGTAGTTGTTGGACTGGGCGCGATGGGAAGTGCAGCTCTTTATCACCTCGCTCGCCGAGGTGTTGCTGCGGTCGGCATCGAGCAGTTTCAGCTCGGCCACGCACTCGGCAGCTCACACGGTTTTTCCAGGATTTTCCGCGACGTTTATGAACATCCTGAATACATAAAGCTCGCTGAAGCGACGATTCCAATGTGGCAAGAGTTGGACTCCCTCGCGGCCGAGAAGCTGATGTACTTCACGGGACTGCTCTACTTTGCACGCCCTGGAAACGACAAAATCGCACAGAGAATCGGCGTAATGGAAGCGTTGGGCAGGTCGATCGAATGTATGACGTCCCAGGAGGTGACTTCTCGCTACCCCGCATTGCGGCTACCACAGGATGCCGTCACCTGCTTCACCGCCCGGGCCGGCCTTCTGAATGTCGGCCGCTGTATTCTGGAGCATCTTGAACAGGCGCAGCGCGCCGGCGCGACCGTCCAGGAGCGGGTTCGCGTGCACCGCGTGGATATCAGCCAGGAGACGCCCCTGCTCGAGACGTCCGCCGGCCAGATTCGCTGTGACAGACTGATCATTTCGCCCGGTCCCTGGGCGCCACAGGTCCTCGAAGATCTTGCGCTGCCGTTGCGGGTGACGCGCCAGCAGGAGTTCTACTTCCGGCCCAAACACCGGGACCGATACAAGCCCGGCCAACTGCCTGTCTTTGGTGATATGGACACCAAGTTCTACGGCTTTCCCGACTACGGCCCGGGGGTAAAGACCGCCGACGATGGGCTAGGCGTCGAAACTTCCGCCTCAGAGGTCGATCGAACACTGGACTTCGACAAGCGTGATGAACTGCAGGCGTGGCTTTCATCGATCATGCCGGACAGCGGCTTCTCCTACGTCGAAGGCACCACCTGCATGTATACCTCGACGCCCGACCGGGATTTCATCATCGATGCGCATCCCGGCAATGCGAATGTGCTGGTCGCCGCAGGATTCTCGGGGCACGGATTCAAGTTCTCGACTCTCGTGGGAAAGATCCTGGCCGATCTGGCCGCGGACGGGTCGACCGAGTACCCGGTTGAACGGTTCAGGCTCGACCGCTTCGAAAAGGCGCGGGCATAGTGCTTCGCGACCTAAGGCCGCGTCCAAACTGAATGCAGAGCAACTGATCCCAAGAGCTCAAAAAACCTAAATCAATACGGAGCACGTGATGAGCGCATCGTCCGAGGAGACCGCCCGAAGGCTCTATCAGGAAGCCCTGGTCATCGACGGCCTGAACGTGAGTAACTGGGACAGCCCGGCTGTCTTCGAGAGTCTGCACGCGGGCGGCGTCACCGCCTTCAATGCGACGGTCGCCACCCTGGAGAATTACACGCAGACGCTGGACAACATTGCCGCCTGGCTGGGGCGTTTCAGGACTTATGAGGAGACGGTCCTCCAGGTCAAATCGGTGGAGGACATCCTCCGGGCCAAACGTGAGAACAAGGTCGGGGTTATTCTGGGCTTTCAGAACGCCACACCGATCGAAAACGATCTCGAACGGCTGGCCCTGTTCCGCGCGCTGGGCGTGCTGATCATTCAGGTGACCTTTCACGAGCGCAATCTGCTGGGGAGCGGCTGCTACGAGCGCCGCGACGACGGGCTGAGCCACTTTGGCGTCGACGCAATCGAGGACATGAACCGGCTCGGCATCCTAATCGACCTCTCTCACGTGGGAATCCGCTCGACGATTGAGGCGATCAAGGCTTCGGAGAAGCCGGTGGCGATCACCCACGCCAATGCGAAGTCCTACTACGATGTTCCGCGCAACAAGACCGATGAAGCTTTGCAGCGCGTCGCAGAAGGCGGGGGCGTGATCGGGGCCACTGCGATCGCGGCCTTTTTGCGCACCGGTTCTGATTCCACACTGGCGGATTACATCGACGCGATCGATGACATGGTGTCCAGAGTCGGCATCGACCACGTGGGCTTTGGCACCGACTTCACGCAGGACCAGCCGGAGTCGTTTGGGAGGTATATCGGCTCGCAGCAGGGCACGAAGTTTCCGGCCAAGTTCGTTGACCCGTCAAGAAGCCAGCGCGCGGGCCTCCGCTATCCCCTGGGATTGCAGTCGCCGGATGAAATGCCGAATCTGGCTGGGGCTCTTCTCGACCGCGGCTACGGTGCGGGTGATGTCGAGAAGATTCTGGGCGGAAATTGGCTGCGGCTCTTCCGGGAGGTCTGGGATGTTTGAGGTGTGCAGGCTTCCTGCTGATTCGGCGTTGCGGAGACTTGGGGAATGAAGCGAACCCGTGCGGGCCCCGGGGCTGAATGAGCAATGACCAAGTACATTGTCCAGCGCGTCCTGGTCTCGATCCCGATCTTCTTCGGCATCACCGTGATTGTCTACGCGCTCTACGCGCTGGCGCCGGGCGATCCGCTGGCGATGCTGTTGGGCGAGAGAGCCATGCTGGAGATGACCGCTGAGGAGATCGAGGCGGCGCGGGAGAGTCTGGGTCTGAACGATCCGTGGCACGAGCGTTATATCGCCTGGTTCAGCAGGGCGATACGCGGCGACCTCGGCTATCCACTAACCGGCGGGTACACGGTCATGGAGCTGCTGCAACAGCGGATCGGACCGACGCTGCTGCTGATGGCGACGGCCTTCATCGTGTCGCTGCTGGTTGGCGTTCCCATGGGGATCGTCATGGCCCTGAAACAGTACTCCTGGATTGATTATCTCGTCACCGTACTGGCTTTTGCGCAGCTTTCGATCCCGTCGTTCTTCCTTGCTCTCGGCGCGATGTACGTCTTTTCTCTGAAGCTGGACATATTCCCCACATCGGGTCTGCAGACGATTGGCGCGCCTTTCTCTCTCTGGGACCGGATTCACCATCTCATCATGCCTTCGTTCATCCTGGCCGCCTACTTTGCGGGTGTCTGGGCGCGGTATACGCGTTCCAGCATGTTGGAGACGATGCACCTGGAGTTTGTGACGACGGCGCGTGCAAAGGGGTTGCGGGAACGGGTCGTGGTTGTCCGCCATGCGTTGCGCAATGCGCTGCTGCCGATGATTACGGTCGCGTCGTTGAGCCTGGGTCACCTGCTGGGGGGATCGATCATCATCGAGACGATCTTCCAGTGGCCGGGGCTGGGTATGCTGGGCTGGCAGGCAACTTTGAACCGGGAATACCCCATACTGATGGGGATCATCCTGATCGCGTCCACGACCGTCCTTGCCAGCAACCTGCTGGCCGATATTCTGTACGCCGTCGTCGATCCGAGGATACGCTACGACTGAACTTGCGCATATAACCGTGCGCCCTTTGAGGGCCGGGCCGATGTCCAACGAACTGCAGGCTGAGCAACAGTTTTTTGTCGATACGCCTGCCAGGCGCGCCATGCGACGATTCACGCGGCACCGTCTGGCGATGCTCGGTCTCGGTGTGATTCTGATACTGGTGCTGCTTTCTGTCTTCGCGCCCGCGATCGCGCCCCACTCCCCGACAAAGCAGGAGTTAAGTCTTTACCGCAAACCGCCTTCCGAGACACACTGGCTGGGCACCGATACCTTTGGCCGCGACGTCTTCACGCGCCTGATCTTCGCGGGGCGGGTCTCCCTCAGTGTGGGGCTGGTGGCGGTCGGCATCTATGAAACGATTGCCATCCTGCTGGGGGCGATCGCCGGCTACTACGGCAGCAAATTGGACTGGATTATCATGCGCGCCGTGGACGTTGTGATGACGATCCCGACCATGATCGTTATCATTTTTCTGGTCTCGATTCTGGGTCCCAGCATGTATAACTCGATGCTTGCCATCGGCATCATGGGGTGGCCGGAGCCGACGCGCCTGGTGCGCGGGCAGATCCTCTCATTGCGCGAGATGGACTACGTGACCGCGGCGCGTTCGCTGGGCCTGCCGGCCTACCGGATCATCCTGCGGCATGTGTTGCCCGGTGTGGTGGCGCCGCTGGTGGTTCACGCTACTTTTGGCGTGGCCGGCGCGATTCTGCTGGAGGCGGGTCTTTCTTTCCTCGGCCTCGGTGTGCCGCCGCCTACACCGAGCTGGGGAAACATGATGAGCTCGGCGCAGACGTTGAACATCCTGGAGCGAGTGCCGTGGCTGTGGGTGCCGCCCGGTGTCGCCATAATGCTCTCGGTGCTTTCGATTAACTTCATCGGTGATGGACTTCGGGACGCACTTGATCCGCGCGGGATGGAGACAGGCTAGGAGAGAGTGAAGAGGAGAGAGAAACACCTATTATGCCTCACATCGGATCGTGAACCGGGCAAGGCTCTGTAGTTGCGTTTCTGAGTCGAAAGGAGGTGTGACGAAGAGCACTGATCGTGGCCGCAGCTTTCTCGAAAATGGGCAGACAACGCAATTGGGCCGCACCGGCCCATGTCAGAACCAGAGGAGAAAACAATGAAACGGCTATTTTTCGCAGTGAATTTGCTTATCGTGGCAGCCCTGCTGCTGACCGCCTGCGCCCCTGTAGACACGGCCACGGACGCCCCCGCGATGCAGGAACCGCCGACTGAGAGACAGTACGGCGGCACGCTCAACTTCTGGCAGCCATCCTGGGACGGCAGCAAGGACTGGTTCCACCACATCAAGAGGGACGAGGTTACGACCTGGATGTGGGAGGAGCTGTTCTGGACCACAACTGGCGGCTTTATCCCCGTACTCGCCACCGGGTATGACGTGTCCGATGACGGCCTTGTGTATACGGTGCATCTGCGCGAAGGCGTAAAGTTCCACGACGGCGAGGACTTCACCGCCGAGGACGTCAAGTACTCCTTCGAACTGAAGTACGATCCCGGCATCCTGCCGCCGGAGGCGCTGAAGGCCGAGGCCGAGCGGGTCGAAGGGCTGTTCGCCTACAAGCAAGGCGAAGAGGGCGCGGATGAGATTACCGGCATTCGCATCGTTGACGATTACACGGTTGAGTTCGTGCTGACAGACCGGGACCCCAGCTTCTTCCCGGGATTCCTGGGCTATGTCGAACATCCGATGATGCCCAAGCATGTGCTTGAGACGCTGGACCGGGATGAACTGGTCGCGGGCACGAGTGACTACTGGGTCACCGGTCCGATTGGCACCGGTCCCTACCAGTTTGTGGAGCACGTGCCAGGGCAGTACGTCGAGTACGCGCGGTTTGACGACTACTGGGGCGGGAAGCCGGGCCCCGAGCGCGTTTTTGTGAAGTTCGCGCCGGTCGAGACCGCCATCATTATGCTGCAGAAGGGCGAGCTCGATATCGTGTGGGAGGCGCCGGCTGAGGAGGCTGTGCGGCTGATGGACGATCCCAACATCGACGTGCTGGTGGCAGACAACGTGATGGGCTTCTGGATTCAGACGCCGAATTGGCACGCGGGCGACGGCCTGTGGCAGAACCCGAAGGCCAAGCAGGCGATGCTGCACGCGGCGGACCGCCAGGGGTATGTGGACAATGTGATGCACGGTTTCGGCGTGGTGCGACACAGCTGGTTCCACGGCACGCGGTTCGAGTGCCCCACTCTACAGGAATACGAATATGACCTGGACAAGGCAAAGGCGCTGCTTGACGAGATCGGCATGACCGCGGACAAGCGGTCCGAGTACCAGCTTGAACTCACTGTCTACCCGGGTAACAAGATGCGCGTCGACTATGCGGTCATGCTTCACGAGGCCTACACGCAGCTTGGCTTCAAGACCAACGTCGATCTGATCGACGCGGCCTCTTGGGCCGACTACCGCAACGGCAGGGGGCCGCGCGGCACGGAGTTCGACTTCGCCATCGCCAACTGGGGGCCGGGGACCAATCCCTATGTCCTTGAACCCTACATGGTGGGTACGGTCGACTTGGGCTACTGGCCTCTCGACGTAGAGCGGGACTTCCACTGGCATGAATACAGCCCGAATGCTGAGAAAGCCGCGGAACTCTGGGCAAATATATTCGCCGAGACAGACATTGAAGCGCAGACACCCTACTTCCAGGAGCTGGACTGCATTCTCAACGAAGAGGTCTTCATAC
>VYDA01000702.1:10320-17322 GCA_009843665.1 Caldilineaceae bacterium SB0675_bin_29
ATCTGATCGGTGAGTCCTGGATCGCTCTCAAGAGCAAGCGGCTTCAGGGAATAGACCTCGACCTCAATGTTAGCGTGTACATCGTGCCGATGATGGTCGATATGGCCAACTGGTGGCTCTGGGACCCGGAGGCGGATTCGCAATAGTCGATTTCGTCTCTTTCGGCTTCGGGTCTACTGAGACCTTGCGTTGCGAGCACTCCAACGGGGGTGCTCGCAATTTTTTCAACTACGTGTGGACTGCGGCCTGCCTAGCCAATCTATGGGCCCAGCGGCAAACTCAGCCGACAAGGGAGGTGGTATGATGACCAAAGCAGGTGCGGAAACAGCGGAGCAGAGCCGACTGAGACTTGCGTCCGACCCGTATCGACCGGCTTACCACTTCCTGGCCCCGTGCAACTGGCTGAACGATCCGAACGGGACCATTTTCTGGCAGGGCAGGTATCACCTCTTCTACCAGAACAACCCCGACGCCGCCTTCCATGGCGGGGCGACGGGAACGATCCACTGGGGCCATGCGGTCAGTGAAGACCTCGTGCACTGGCAGGACCTGCCGATCGCGCTGGCGCCTGTGGACAGTTATGACCGGGACGGCTGCTATAGCGGCACGGCTTTCGTCAACATGGACGGTGTGCCGACCATCATATACCATGGCGTGCCGGGTGGGATCTGCCTTGCCACGAGCCAGGACGAGTTGCTGGTCGAATGGGAAAAACATCCGGCGAACCCCGTCATCCCCACACCTGAACCCGGAAGCGGCTACACGGTAGACGGCGCCCCGTGCGCCTGGATAGAAGGAGACACCTATTACGCGCTCACGGGTAACACGAGCCGGGAGGAGTTCGAGGGTCAAAAGCCGGACAGGGCCTTCCTGTACAGGTCTGTCGATCTGGCGCACTGGGCGTACCTGCATCCCCTTTACGAAGGAGGTAAGTACACGGAAGTCGGCGAGGACTGCGCGGTGCCCGACTTCTTTCCGATGGGCGACAGGCACGTCCTGCTTTTCGCAAGCCATCATCGCGGGCCGCACTATTACACGGGTACTTACGCGAATGAGAAGTTCACGCCCGAGCGACATGGGCGAATGGCATTCGGCGAGACGAACTTTTCCAACAGGACCGGTATTCTGAACGAGTGTCAGACGCTGCTGGATGGCAACAGCAGGCGCGTTATGTTCGGCCGGCTGTCAGAGGGGCGTTACGGATACGTGCAGCGGGCGTCGGGCTGGTCTGGGATCATGGGCTTGCCGATAGCGCTCACCATGGGAGAGCAGGGGGAGCTGCACCTGAACCCGGTAGGGGAGCTGGAGGCGCTGCGCCGCAACCCTGTGCGCTTGTCGGACATCCAAATGGCCGGAGATTCGTCGATCACGCTAGACGGCGTGCGGGGCAACCGGCTGGAGATTCGGGCGGTCTTCAGTTGGGAGAGCGCTGAGGAGTTCGGCCTTGGTGTATGCTGTTCGCCCGACGGGGCAGAGCAGACGCTGATCCGTTTCAACGTCAATCCGAATGATTCGATTCAGCCGCAGGACAGGTTGAGCCCTGACAGGTTGCTGGTCCTGGACGTTACGCGTTCGAGTGAGAGTCAGGCGGTTAAGAATCGGGAGTCGCAGCGCTGTACTGTCAGGCACGCCTACGGCGAGCCGATCGAGCTGCGCGTTTTCGTTGACCGGAGCATTGTGGAGGTCTTTGCGCAGGGCGGCCACTATCTGGGAAAACGCATCTATCCGGCGCGGTCTGACAGCGTTGGTGTGCAACTATTTTCGCTGGGCGGCGATGCAACTCTCCACTCCTTGGAGGCGTGGGAGATGGACGCGATCTGGCCGATCTAACCCTTTGGGCGTGCACAACCGTTTTCAGGCCGTCCGTTCCTTCAGGAGGCAACCATTTCAGAGTCATCCGAGGCGAGGCCCGACCGCAGTGGCGAAGCGCTCTTTCAAGGCGCGCCGGCTGTTCTTGAGCCGCTCGAATGGGAGACTGATATTCTGGAAGAAGGGGCGCGCCTTTTTCTCGATGCGGATTTCAGGTTCGCCGCGCTGCCGGAGGCGCTGGCCGGTAGGCGCTTCATACGCACGAACCTTCTCGGGACGCGCAAGGTCTGCCGCCAATCGGGAGTGGCGTATGCCATCACGCCTGCGCACGGACAAGGCGGGAGGAGCCGGGCGGATCAGCTGGAACGGCTGGGATTCCGGCTGGCGGCTGTTCCCGATTTTCGGGCAATCTGCAGTGGGAGTGCCGTAAATTGCTCCGCCTATCAGAGACAGCTGCGGGAGGGTGAGCGTATCGACTTTGGTTCGCCCGGACTGGAACTCACCCCCGAAGCGCCCTGGTGTGTCTTTGTCGCAGATGCGCCTTCCACGGCAGGATCTGTTGGGTCTTCGTCTTCAAGCTTTCCAGCCCGAAATCCTTTCTCTCCTCCACTTGCGCAAGGCTACACTATCGCGGCCGAAGTTCCCGATCACGTGAAGTACTTTATCCACGACCCGGGGATGGCACGGTTGCCAAGCGGCCATTTTCTTGTCGCCGCGCCGTGTTGGCAGCGAGGGGTAGGACCGGACCACCTGATGATGGCGCGCAGCGCTGACGGGGGCAGAAGCTGGCAACGGCTGCCTGACCTTCCCTTTGCCGAGGGAACTCCTTTTGTCGTGGGCGACGACCTATACATGTTCACACAGCCCCGCCAGCATCAGGACGTCTATTTCATGCGCAGCGATGATGAGGGGGAATCCTGGACCGGTCCGGTCAAAGTGTTGGAAGGGGCTTTCTGGAACTGTCAGACGAACATGGTGATCCGAGACGGCCAGTTGTATTGGGTTCTCGATCAGAAGCATAAGGCGACGGTTGCCATCGCCGCCGACCTCTCCAAAGACCTGTTGGATCCCGGCGCGTGGCGCATTTCCCAGATCATTCCGGCGAAGCAGACTGCGGTGCAGTTCAGAACTGCGCATGAAGATCATCAGCCGGAGCAGTTTGACGACTGGAATCTTGAAGGGAATGTCATGGACGTGGACGGGCATCTCAGGATCGCGTGTCGCGTCAATCCGAAGCATACGGGGGCGACTCCTGGCATCGCCGCGATATTTGACCTGGAGGACGACGGAGGCGGCCTACACCTGCGGTTCGACCAGCACTCTCCCTGGCCGGGCGGGCAGTCCAAGTTCTGTATTGTCTTTGATGAGTTGACGCGGTTGTTCTGGATGGCGTGCAATCTTGTTTCGAGCGCTGAACCGCATAAGTTGGAAGGCGGTTCTAACGCAGAGAGGCGCCTTCTGATGCTGTACTGCGGTATGGACGGTTTGAACTGGCTGCCGGCCGGCTGCGTTGCGATGGCGCCGTGTTCGAGCCAGTCATTCATGTATCCTTCAATGGTCATTGACGGCGACGACCTCGCGATTCTGTCGCGCACCTGCAGGAGTTCAGGCCACTACCACGACGCGGACCTGGCCACTTTTCATCGCGTTCATGACTTCCTTGAACTGGTGTGGCATTGAACGCCTGCGGCAAGAAGCATCGCCCTTGCGAATGACGATTCCCACTGCCCAATGACAGATTACCCTCATATCTTTTCGCCGCTGACGATCAAGGGCATGACGCTGCGGAACCGCATCTGCAGCACCGGCCACATGGCGACGTGGATGCATCACAACGGGGTGCCCAACGACAGGTGCCGGGCCTACTTCGAGGAGCGCGCCAGGGGCGGTATTGGGCTGGTTACGCTGGGCGCGACCTCGGTGCGGGAAGGCGATCATCCGGCCTACTTCCAGAATCTTGACGACCGGTTCATCGCTTCCTACCGCACGCTGACGCAGGCGGTACACCGTCACGGCGCGAAGTTCATCGCCCAGTTCTGTCCGCGCGGTGCGCAGGTGCATCTGTCCGAATTCTGCGAGCCGATGCCGAGCGCGCTGGTCGCACGCGTGGTACCGGGTATAATCGATCCGCCCATGCTGGCGTCGGAGCATGTGGCCTCCTGGTCGGCGGAGGATCTTGAGGACCTGGCGGCCTGTTGCGGTCGGGCGGCCTGGCGGGCGCGGGCCGGCGGCGCCGATGGGGTGGAGCTGCATGCGCACCAGCATCATCTTTACTCGCAGTTCCTGAGTCCGGCATGTAATCGCCGCGATGACGCGTACGGCGGCAGCTTCACGAGTCGCGCCCGCCTGCTCGTCGACTCACTGACGGCGATGCGGCGGGCCGTGGGGGAAGACTTTGTCGTCGGCGTGCGCTTGAAGGCGCACGACATGCATACGGACGGTTACGACGAGCAGGACTGTGTACGCCTGATCGAGCATCTGCAGTCGAAGGGGCTGATCGACTACGTGAGTCTCACGGTGGGCGGGGCGGTCCATCATACCGGGTCGTTGTACATGGCGGAAGCGGCGCAGCTGGAGCGGGTCGCCCGCGTGCGGCGGGCGATCGATCTGCCTGTGATTCATGCGGGGGGCATCGTCACGCCGGAGGTGGCGGAGGCTGCGCTGGCGGAGGGCTGCCTTGACGTGGTCGGCATCACCAAGGGCCATTTCGCTGACGCCCATTTTGTGAACAAGATGCGCGAGGGGCGGCGGGAGGAGATCCGGCTCTGCATCCGCTGTCAGTTCTGCTGTGACGGCGGCGAAGGGCCGGTCGGTTGTATCTATAATCCGGTCACCGGCCGCGAGCAGGATTGGGCGAACCCGGCGCCTGTCCCGGTGCGCCGGCGAGTGGTGATCGTCGGCGCAGGGCCGGCCGGCATGGAGGCGGCAATTTCGGCTTCCGAGCGGGGCCATGTTGTGATCGTCCTGGAAAAGGCGGACCGGGTGGGCGGTCAGGTCAACCTGGCGGGTTCAGCCCCGTTGCGCCGCGGATTCTCGACGATCGCTGAGTTTTATCAGCGCCAGGCCGCCAGCGGTCGTTTTGAGACGCGGTTAGGGGTCAAGGCGACTCGTGACAACATACTGGCGCTGGACCCGGATGTGGTTATCCTGGCCACCGGATCGGAGCCGATTCAGCAGGGGATCGACGGCTGCGCAAGGCAACCTCTGACTGTACATGAGGTCCTTGAGGGGAGAGCGAACAGTTGCCGCCGCGTCCTGATCGTCGACCGCGACGGGCACGCACCGGCCTTTGTGGCCGCGGACCATCTGCGCTGCGCGGGCGCGGCGGTCACATTTGTTGCGGCGATGGCCCGGGCCGGCGCCGACCTGGGTGAGCGGGACGCGGGCCTGCTGTGCCAGCGGCTGGCTGAACAGGGCGTGACCTTTATCGTCGGATTCGATCTGGCCCGATATGACGGGTCGCGCGCGACCCTGAGAAACATCTTCACCGGCAGCGAACAGACCGTGGGTCCTTTCGATGAAGTAGTCGTTGCCGCAGGCAGCCGGCCACACAATCCGCTGGCGGCTGCGCTGGAGGGCAAGGTCACGGAGCTGTACGTGATTGGCGCGGCCAGCGCAGCCCGTTTCATCTTCGAGGCCACTACCGACGGCGCGCGCGTCGGCCAAGCGATCTGATCGGCGGTGAATTGCTGACTTTCCGACTGCAAATCTACTTCTGACCAGTTGGAGGCGGGAGGCGTGTCATGCGCGATCTGAGCAGGGACAGCACACATCTGTACGTAAAGGAGTTCACGCAGACATTTCTGGACAATGTACTGATCGAGTCGGTGCAGGATGTGACGCGGCGCTGGCACCGGCCCGAGCGGCGGCTGGATGGGCCCCTGATCAGCAAGGACCGGCCCTGGGAGCATGTGCCCTACTTCACCTATTCGAATTACTGCGTGCTGCGGGACCCGCAGGACGGGCTCTTCAAATGCTGGTATGAGGACATGGCGGGCAAGCCGGCGCCGGCGCCGATTCCCAACAACCCATTTGGCACTTTTTCGCGCCAGCTCTATGCCGAAAGTGAGGACGGGATCCATTGGGTGAAGCCGGAGTTGGGTGTCTACGAACTGTACGGACACAAGACCAACATCGTTTTGGGAGACAGCGAGTTCGGGCAGGTGCACTCGATGAACGTCGTGCTGGACCCCCATCCCTCCAGGCCGGATGAGCGGTTTCGTGCGCTTTTTTCGCATATGCGGAATGACGAGGTGGCAAGCTTTCACAACATCCGGTGCGCGCGTTCGCCTGACGGTATCCACTGGACAGTCTACGACGAACTGCCTTCGATCGGAATCCTGGGTTCCAAACTGGACGATGTGTCGGCGCTCTTCTACGATGAATTCGCGCGTGAGTTCGTGCAGAATACGCGGCATGTGATGATGGTTGCGGCGGGTGCGGTCAACATGCGCAATCCGCAGAATCGCCGCTCTTTAACGATCACGAATGAACCGCACAATTTTGCAGCTTACAGTCAACGGCGGGTCTTTCAGTGCCGCAGCCACGACTTTCTGCACTGGAGCGAGCCGGTGCTGGTGGCGGCGGCCGACGACGAGGAGGACAACCTGGACGATTCGTTCTACGGGATGGCGCAGTTCAGAGTGGGCAATCTGCACCTGGCTACGGTGGGGGTGTTCCAGGCGGTTGAAAATGTGATGGAGGTCCAGCTGATGATAAGCCGCGACGGGCTGCGGTGGCAGCGAACAGGCAAGCGTCAGCCGTTCCTGGCACCTCGCGGGGAGGGATACTGGGACGCCTACATGGTCTCGCTGGTGAGTGCGCCGATCGAGATGGAGGATGAGCTGTGGTTTTATCATGGCGGCACGAACTACCACCATGACTTTTTCCTGTCCGGCGCGCGCGAGAATCTGGACCATCCTGAGGCGCGCGATCCGTTGAATGCGCGGTTTGGGCTGGGGCTGGCGACCTTGCGCAAGGACGGGTACGCGGGGCTGTACGCCAACAGGTACCGCGAGGGCATGGTTGTGACGCGTCCGCTCATCAGCCTGGGGACGAAGCTGGTGATCAACGCCCGCTGTGGGCCGGGCGGCTCGGTGCGGGTTGAGGTGGCGGACAGGTATGACGAACTCCTTGAGCCTTGCCTGAAAGAGAGCTGCGATCCCTTTACGGGAGACAACGTTGCCCACACGG
>VYDA01000036.1 GCA_009843665.1 Caldilineaceae bacterium SB0675_bin_29
GGGGGGGGGGGGCGGCCCCCCCGCACAAGGGAGGGCCGAATAGGCCCGACCGCCCGGAACTGCAGTGGTTAGTGGTTAGTGGTCAGTGGTTAGAGGCGGGGCTAATTCTGGCGGAAACTGGATTGGGAACCGACCATGGCTTGGGTGCCTCCAGAGGTATGCGACTGTTCACCCCCATTTTGGGATGCACCCTTGCTTTTGGAGTGGTGGACAGAACGTTACAAAAGAGGCATACTAGGTGCTATCGGATACAGGACACCACTTTAACGCGCCATTGCCGCAGATCGAAAACGAAAGTTTGAATTCGTGGAGAGGATCGAGACGTGAACTGATTAATTTCGCCCCCAAAGATCTCCAGACTTCAAAATAGACCGGGACGGTTACGCGGTACGCATGCGGGTGGAGCACGGGTCAGGGAGCAAGTCAAATGACCAAGCGTATTTATGTGGGCAATTTGCCCTACTCGGCGACCGAGGAGGAGGTCCGGGATCTGTTTTCCCAGCACGGAGAGATCATCAGCGTGGCAATGATCACCGACAGGGAAACCGGTCGATTTCGTGGATTTTGTTTCGTTGAGATGGAGGACGATGCGGCTGAAGCAGCGATCGAGGCTCTGAACGACCAGGAGATGGGTGGGCGCACGCTGCGGGTAAATGAGGCCCGCCCGCGGGAGGACCGCGGTGGTCAGGGTGGAGGGTATCGAGACCGCGGCAGCGGTCGGTGGTAGTCACCAGCCCAAAGTCATTCCTCTATCCATAGCGGATTCGCCGCCTCTTGTCGTTACCTGGAGGCGGCTTTCTGTTTCAAATGGAAACGGGCGATTCAGTACGCCCGCGCAGTGGAACAGTGTACATGGGTACCCACCTCAGACTGGCAACGCAGCAGGACGCGGCAGGCATACGGGCGATCTATGCGCCGGTTGTACGCGAAACGCCAATTTCTTTCGAGATTGTGCCGCCGTCTGAAGAAGAGATTGGCGCTCGGGTAGGGAAGACAATGACCCGCTACCCCTGGCTTGTTTGCACGGCTCAGGAGAGTCTGCTGGGCTATGCCTATGCCGGCGGGCACAGTGAGCGGGCCGCTTACCAGTGGTCGGTCAATGTCTCGGTCTATGTCCACGCGCGAGCCAGACGAATTGGCGTGGGTCGGGCACTGTACGAAGCGCTCTTTGCTATCCTGCGCTTGCAGGGCTTCGTGCGCGCTTTCGCCGGAATCACGCTGCCTAACGAGGCCAGCGTGGGCTTTCACGAGTCCTTTGGCTTCACGAGCGTGGGGATCTTTAGTCGAGTGGGCTACAAGATGGGGGCGTGGCACGACGTGGGTTACTGGCAGTTGAGTCTTCAGCCCAGCAACGGACGCCCCTCGTCACCCAGGCCTTTGCCCTCACTGTCGGATGACGGAAGCCTACCCGAGGCACTGTCCGCAGGTTCGACGAACGCTGGCCGCGACATCGCGGCGGTTATCAAGGATGTTGATGCTGAAAACCTAGCGGAGGCGAATCGAGAAACGGAGCGATCGGAATCCACCGAGTGAGTCCCCTGCCATCTTTGGCCCAACTCCCGATAGACTGGTAGAATGCCCGCGGAATCCTCTCGTATCTGAAACGATAGGCCCCAGTAAGAAGGAAGAGACATCTTAGCGGCCGACCCAGTGCATTGGAGTGCTACTGTGGAAGACCCTTCGGTCCCGGACGACTCGGCGATAGCGAGCCCTGCCGCAACATTGGCCGAAATCCGAGCCGGCTCCTACTATGACTCCGTCGTGCTGATGCTGCTTCAGCGCGCCTTGACCGAGTTGCCAGGAGTGATGGACGCCGGTGTCGTCATGGGCACTGCGGCCAACAAGGAACTGCTTGGGCAGAGCGGCCTTTTGTCTGAGGAGATCCAAGGTGCCGCCCCAGAGGACCTTATTCTGGTTGTCAAGGCGGTATCGGAAAAGGCCGGCCGTTCAGCTCTGACGCGCGTTGATGATCTTCTGGCTGTGCGCAGACCGCAGCAGACCGACACATACCAACCTAAAAGCCTTTCTTCGGCTACTCGGATGATTCCGGAGGCGGAGTGGATTCTGGTCTCAGTTCCGGGCCGCTACGCGGCTGCCGTTGCGCGGGAGGCCCTGAACCTAGGAAAGAACGTCTTTCTCTACAGCGACAATGTCAGCCTTGAGGACGAGATTTCGCTTAAGGAGACAGCTGCGAACAAGGGCCGGCTGATGATGGGGCCTGACTGCGGGACGGCGCGCATTGATGGAATCGGTCTCGGTTTCGCGAACCGGGTGCGCAAGGGCAGGATTGGAATCGTCGCTGCCTCGGGCACGGGGTTGCAGACGGTGATGGTCGGTATCCACCGACTAGGCCGCGGCGTGTCGCAGGCGTATGGGACGGGTGGCCGGGACCTGTCAGCAGAAGTGCAGGCGAGGTCGGCGAAACATGCTCTGGCACTGCTGAAAGAGGACGCAGAGACAGACGTTATTGTCGTGGTTTCCAAGCCTCCGGCCGCGGCGGTCGCGCGGGACTTATTGGCAGAAGCAGCATCCTGTGACAAGCCGACGGTCATCAATTTTATCGGGTATGGGTCACCGCAAGAGCAGCTACCCACCGCGCCCAGCATCCACTTCGCCAGGACTTTGGACGAGACTGCCGAAGTTGCGGTCCGTCTGACGACATCTGCCGATTCGCAGTGTGGTGTTGAGAGTGACGCTCTGCCCTCGCGGGCGATGGACACGCTGTCCCGGCTTGTTCAGTCGCCACAGCCGCATACTTTTTTGCGCGGGCTCTATTCAGGCGGAACTCTGGCTTACGAGGCACTGTTCCTGTTGCAAGATTCGCTGCCTTCAGTCCGTTCCAACGGGCCATTGCCGGGCGGGGAGTTCCTTGACAACCCTCACCACAGCCAAGGGCACACAGTTGTTGATCTAGGCGGGGACGCGTTCACGGTAGGACGGTTGCATCCCATGCTTGACAACGATTTGCGAGTCCGCCGCTTGTTGCAGGAGGCGCAGGATCCTGGGACAGGACTCATTGTACTGGATGTTGTGCTGGGCGATGGAGCACACGCGGACCCGGCCGGTGAACTGGCTCCGGCCATCGAAGAAGCAGTTTCAGTGGCAACTCAGAAGGGGAGAGCGCTGCCGGTGATCGCTGTGGTCATTGGCACCGACTGCGATCCACAGGGGTTGGACAGACAGGTGGAGCAGTTGAAGGCGGCTGGCGCTTACGTCTTTACCAGGCATGACGATGCCATGCGTGCGGTGGCGTGCGCATTTGCGGGGGGCAGAGAAGGACGGCTACACAGCCCGTCAGAGTTGGAACCCGGCGTCCCGAACGCGACGGGGGACGTGAGCAGCTCCTCGGCATTCGCGGCCATAAATGTTGGTCTTGAGTCTTTCACGGACAGCCTGCGCGACCAAGGCGCTGAGGTTGTGCATGTCGACTGGCGCCCTCCTGCGGGAGGTGACGAGAGACTAGCCAGTCTTCTGAACCGCCTCAGGTAAGGCATAGGGTCCGGATCCGCGTTTACGGGCGGCGGACCGGTCCCACAGACATAGTATTCAGATCGACCGCCGACCGGACAGCGCCGCACAGAGAGGCAATATGGCAACCAGTATAGACAGCGCTAACGCAGAGGCCGTAGAACGAATCGTTGAGGCCCGTCCTGTCCTAATCGGGCTGGGCAGGGCGGTCGACCTGATTCCAGGCATGCACGAAAACCTACTGCTACATGCCGGCCCTCCGATCGCCTGGGAGGAGGCCTCCGGACCGCTTCGGGGCGCTCTGATCGGCGCCTTGATTTTTGAGGGAAGAGCCAGGGCAGAGGAGGAGGCCGAGCGGCTAATCGTCAGCGGTGAAGTAAGCCTTGCGCCCTGCCATCACCACAGTTCGGTGGGGCCCATGGCGGGCGTCATCTCGCCGTCGATGGCAGTGTATGAGGTCGAGAACAAGACGCACGGGAACAGGGCCTATTCGAATCTCAACGAAGGGTACGGCAAGGTCCTGCGTTACGGGGCCTATAGCGAAGAGGTGCAGGAAAGACTGCGTTGGATGCACGAAGTGATGGCGCCAGTGCTTGGCGCCTCAATCGAGGCGTGTTCCGGGCTGGACATTCGCGCCCTGCTGGCCGAGGCGCTGCACATGGGTGACGAGGGCCATAATCGCAACAAGGCGGGTTCAGTTCTCTATACAAAGCAGCTGGCCCCGCACATCGTCAAGGCTGCGCCGGAGGCGGCCACGGCTGCCGGTATCATTGAGGCCCTGGGCGACAATGCACTCAGTGTCCTGAACCCGGTCATGGCGGCCTGCAAGGCGATGGCCGACGCAGGGAGCGAGATCGAGCAGAGCACCATCGTCACGACAATGGCGCGAAACGGAACTGAGTTCGGTATTCGCGTCAGTGGGCTGGGTGAGCGCTGGTTCACTTCGCCTTGTCCGCAGCCCGTCGGTCTCTATTTCCCGGGCTTCAGCGCGGAGGACGGCAACCCTGATATCGGGGATAGCACAATCACGGAGACGGCCGGGCTGGGCGCATTTGCGATGGCAGCCGCGCCGGCGATCGTCACGTTTGTGAGCGGAACGCCGCAGGACGCGCTCAACGCCACTTTGGAAATGTACGAAATCACGTCAGCCGAGCATACCTCCTTTACGATACCGCAGCTCGATTTCCGGGGCACACCGGTGGGAATCGACCTGCGCGCAGTCGTGGAGACTGGCATCACGCCCAGGGTCAATACCGGCATTGCGCACAAGGAGGCCGGTGTGGGCCAGATCGGCGCCGGACTGGTCCGCCCGCCGCTGGAGTTATTCGCCGAGGCACTCGTTACCTTTGCAGAGGAATACGGATTCTAATAGCAGTAACTGACTGGATAGCCGACCACAATAGAATTCAGGAGAACAGGGCAATGATCCCTTATGATCTTTCACAGCCTCTCAACGCAGACTGCTCATTCTGGCCATTCTATCCTCCTTTTGAGGTGAAGTACTTCAAGCGCAAGTCGGAGCACGGCGTAAATGCGCAGTATATTCAGTCGTCGAATCACATGGGCACCCATTTGGATGCGCCGCGCCACTTTGTTACTAACGGCAAGACGATCGATCAGATTCCTCTGGACTGGCTTTACGGCGACGGCGTCATCGTGGACTTGAGCGATATGCTGGACGAGTTGGACATTTTTCGGCCGGAGGATATTGAAGAACGGGTCGAGGTGCGAAAGGGAGATATTCTCTTCATCAACACGGGCTGGCATCGGTACTCCTTTCTGTCAGAGGAGGGAGACGAGGAAAAGTACATTCTTCGCCATCCGGGGCCCCATCACAGCATTTGTCAGTGGCTGCTGGACAAGGAGATCCACATTTGGGGCGTGGACATGATTTCGACAGATCATCCGATGAACCTGCCGATTGGGCGGTTCCTGGGCAGAGGGGGCCTGGACCAGTGGGAGCGCGTTCGCAAGCAGTGTGAAGAGAAGTTCGGCGGCTCCGATGCTGTGGACGAGCTGTTTCCGGATGAAGCCTACCAACTTACGCACAACGCGCTTTTCCCTCATGACTGTATGCACGTGGAGAATATGGGCGGCCAGATCGGCGCGCCGGAGCTGCAGAACAAGAGGTTGACGGTAGGCGTGTTCCCCTGGTTATTCAAGGGCGGAGAGGCGGCTTTCTGTCGCGCAGTAGCGTTCGTGGAAGAGTAGAGTGCTGTGATTCTCGTAGAGCAAATGCCATCTGAAAGTGGCGTGTGCAACCGGAGTAAAGGGCGGGCAAGATGAAACCGGCGGCATTTGACTATTTCGCGCCCGGTACCGTGGACGAAGCGCTAGGCCTGCTGGCGGACTACGGAGGTGACGCCAAGCCATTAGCCGGCGGGCAGAGCCTTGTGCCGACGATGAACTTTCGCCTGGCCCAACCGGCTGTACTGGTTGATCTCAACGGTATCGAGGAACTGTTCTTCATTCGAGAGGAGGAGGGCGGGCTGCGCTGCGGCGCGATGACTCGCCAGCGTTCGGTGGAGCGCAGTGCCCTGGTGCAGCGAATTTCGCCTTTGCTCCACGAGGCCATGCCGCATATCGCTCATAGCCAGATTCGCAATCGCGGCACAATCGGGGGCAGCCTAGCCCACGCCGACCCGGCCGCGGAGCTGCCCGTCCTGGCAGTCGCCCTGGACGCCCGCATGTATGTGCGCAGCGTTACAGACGCGCGCTGGGTGTCGGCGCGAGACTTTTACATGGGACTGTTCGCGACGGCGATGCTGCCGGAGGAGATGCTGGTTGAGGTGGCCTTCCCTACTCTCCCCTCTGGCAGCGGTTGGGCTTTCGACGAGGTTGCGCGCCAGCATGGCAACTACGCAATGTGCGGGGCTGCGGCGGTGGTCGGGCTGGACGGCAGAAGGGTGGTAGAAAGGGCGAGGCTCGTATTTCTCAGCGTCGGTGAAGGCCCGGTCGAAGCAGAGCAGGCTGCGGCTCTGCTCGTTGGCGAACAGCCCAATGCAGAGGCGATTCGGGCAGCCGCTGAAACGGCGGCAACGCAGGACATTGATCCGGTCGGAGATATCCACGCCGGGCCTGCGTTCCGCCGACACCTGGCGCGAGTTATTGCCGAACGTGTGCTGACCAGGGCGTGCGAAAGGGCGGCCGGGACCGAAGGGCAGTAGAGGGACAGGACTGAGTTTTGGACCAGACGATCTCCGTTAGGGTGAATGATCGCAGCTATGATCGCTCGGTCGAGCCGCGGCTATTGCTTAGCGATTTCCTGCGCCACGAACTTGAACTGACCGGCACACACGTTGGTTGCGAGCACGGTGTGTGCGGGGCGTGCACTGTGCTGTTGGACGGAGTGGCTGTCCGATCCTGCCTACTGTTCGCGGTCCAGGCGGACGGACGCGACGTTTCCACGGTTGAAGGCTTGGACGGCGGCACACAGGCGTTACACCCGATACAGCACGGCTTCTGGGAAAGGCATGGGCTTCAGTGCGGATTTTGCACGCCCGGAATCCTGATGTCGCTGGTCCCGTTTCTGCAGGAGAATCCCAATCCGACGGAAGAGGAGATTCGCGATCTTCTCTCGGGCAACATCTGCCGCTGCACGGGATACCAGAAGATTGTAGAGGCCGTGCAGTTGGGCGCTAGATTGATACAGGAGAAATCCGCGTGAATTCCTTGTTTTTGCAGGGCTTAGTTTTTTCCGGACTGGCAATTGGCGTCTTGGCATTCCTGGCATGGTGGTCATACCTTTCGCCAATGAAGGATTCGGGTCGTGAAGGCCTTTCGGGTAACCCGCAGAGAAGGAATGCCATCTCCACATCCCCCCGACTTTCCAAAGTACTCGCGCTTCTGGTTGGCCTTAGCGCTTTGCTGATCTGCATCGGGGGATACTGGGATCTCAGCGAGCATGTCATCACAGGAATCGTCCCTGGCGGAGAGGACTTTCTGTGGCCGCCACACCTGATGATTTACGCGGGCTTTCTGCTGGCGTTTCTCGTCGCCATTGGCGGACTGTCAGCCCTTGCAATTCCCAATCTCAGAGCAGGTGTCATGGATCCCCGGCGTTGGGTACGACGAAGTCCGTACGTAGGCGCCGTCGTGCTCGTGGCCGGATACGGTCTGTTCTCCATTCCCGGGGACGCCATTTGGCATGAACTGTTTGGGATTGATTTGACGGCCTGGAGCCCTCCCCACATATTCATCGGCGTGTCTTCTGCGAGTCTTTCGATTTTCGCTGTCGGGTTGTTAATGGGTGGCGGGAATCGGGTATATGCAGCGAGAGGTGGAGTTGAGGAGCGCAGTCAGAGGCATCTTAGCAACAGGACAGGGCTCCTAGCTGCTGGGAGAAGATTCTCCGCTGCAGATTGGCGGAGCTTTGTCAACCTGTTTTTCCTCGCGATTGCGTTCTGCATATTTCTCATCATCGGTACGACAGAGTGGGAAATGGGCAAGGTAGACGGCTTTGTGGCGCAGCGCCCAGTCTGGCTCTATCCGACGATAATTGGTGTTGCAGCGTTTTTCTTGTCGGTCCTGGCCCGACGGGTGGCCCCCGGCCCCTGGTCTGCAACGGCATTCGCGCTTTTCTATTTTGGTTTGAGAATTGCGTCGACCAGTTTTGCTGACCTGGTCAGCGGTGCTACGCCAAGGTTGACCCTCGTCTTCATCCTCGGTGCGGTACTACTGGACTTGACATACCAGTGGATGGCGAGGTCCGGCTTCAAGCCAGGTGACTGGCAAGTCAGGCTGGCTGCAGCGGGAGGCTTCATGGTTGGCTTCTCGATCGTTGCCCAACCCACGATCGCGTTCCAATATCTACAGTTCTTTCCGTCATTCACTGTACCGGACCATCTTATTGCCGCTCTGCTGGTGTACGTGCTGAACATTGCCATCTATCCGGTCGCAATGGGACTGGGAAACTGGTTGACGTCCTCGAGTAACGAAGACGCAGAGGTGCTCCAGGAGGATCTTGATGCCGTAACGGTTCCTGCAAAGAGCTGAGGAGGCGGCAGATAAAGGTGCGACGCAGCGCCAGACCCAGGGCAGACGCGAAGTCCATTCCCTGCGGTGAATGACGGCGAAGGTTGGCTGGCGGAATAGCAACCACTCCCTTGCATTGCGTGCAGGTCTCGACATACTCCACGATTCTACGTATCAATGTCCACACGCCAATTCGGTCAACCGATAAAGCGCAACGAAGACCCGCGGCTTCTGGCTGGACGAGCGCTCTTCACAGACGACGTGCAACTGGCTGGTATGTTGCACGTTGCCTTCCTGCGCAGCGATCTGGCCCACGCCCGCATCCGCTCAATTGATTTGGGTGGAGCCAAGGAACGCCCCGGCGTCGCAGCCGTCTACACTGCCGACGACCTTGGAGAGTATTGGCAGCCGGGACCGCTCCTGGTGCCGCCACCCCCTGTGGGACAACTCGAATTTCACCCGCGCACGCAGGTACCGCTCGCAAAAGACAAGGTACGCCATGCCGGCGAGGCAGTTGCAGTTGTTGTGGCCGAGAGCCGCTACCTTGCCGAAGATGAGCTGGACGACATTTTTGTCGATTACGAACCGTTAGATGCGGTTGTCGATCTGGAAGATGCACTGGAAAGCGGCACACCTTTGGTCCACGATGATCTGGGACACAATATCAATGCGCGCGGAACGCAGACGAAAGGGGACTGGGCACAGGCCGAAGACGCGGCCGACCTAGTTATCCGTCGCCGCTTTCACTACGATCGCGGCACGGCCGCGGCGATTGAGAACAGGGGCATCGTTGCCAGTTGGGATGACAAGAGCCAGCAACTTACGATTTGGGACACGACCCAGGCTCCAATCGCCATTCGCAACGGACTGGCGGGCATGCTAGGGCTTTCGGAACACCAGGTGCGGGTTATCGCCCCGTTCATCGGCGGAGGTTTCGGTCCCAAGATAATGATGTTCTACCCGGAGGAGGTCCTGCTAGCCTGGGCCACGTTGCAACTGGGCCGTCCGCTCAAATGGATCGAAGATCGGGAAGAAAACTTCTACGCAACCACTCAGGAACGCGGGCAGGTTCACGACGCCACAATGGCACTCAAGAATGACGGCACTGTGCTAGGAATAAAGGACGTCTTCCTCCACGATGCCGGCGCCTACGCTCCGTACGGTTTGACACTTCCCATCAGCAGTCAGTGCACTCTTCTCGGCCCTTATGTTGTGCCCGAATACCATTCGGAGTTCACCAGCGTCTTTACCAATAAACCGATCGTAACTCCGTACCGCGGGGCGGGCCGTCAACATGGTGTATTTGTGATGGAGCGTTTGTTAGACATTGCCGCTAAGGAACTGGGTATTGACCCAATCTCGATTCGCCGCAAGAACTACATCCAGCCCGACCAGTTCCCTTATTCGAACGAGATCATATTTCAGGACTTTACCCAGCTGACGTACGACAGCGGCAACTACGAACCGGCTTTGGATCGCGCGCTGGAACTGATCGGCTATCAAGATTTCATTCGTGAGAATCAGCCCAGGCGGGAGGCTGTTGGCGAGCGGGTCGGTATCTCCGTCGTCAGCTACATCGAAGGCACCGGCATCGGCCCTTACGAGGGCGCAAGGGTGACTGTCGAGGCCAGCGGAAAAGTGAGCGTGGCGACTGGTGTGGGGACGCAAGGCCAAGGCCATTACACCAGTTTTGCCCAGGTTGTGGCCGATCAGATCGGCGTGGCCGCTTCCGACGTCCACGTCGTCACGGGCGACACGGACCTCTTTTACTGGGGGGCGGGAACGTTTGCCAGCCGGGGCGCGGTCGTCGCGGGAAACGCCATGCACGCGGCCGCGACTAAGGTACGGGACAAAATACTGAAGATGGCAGGCGAAAAACTGGAAGCCGCCGAAGAGGATCTGGAACTGATCGAGGGGCGTGTGCAGGTCAAGGGCGTACCGCAGACTTCGATCTCTATCGGCGAACTGGCGGTTGAAGCTAACCCAATGCGCGGTGCCGTCCGACCGGGGACGGAGCCGGGACTGGAGGCCACAGAGTATTACGGGCCGGAGCGGGGCGCGACAGCATCCGGCGTTCACGCCATGATACTGAGGGTGGATCCGGAGACGTTTCTGCTGGAGATTGAGAAGTACGTTGTTGTCCACGACTGCGGTACAGTGATCAACCCGCTGATTCTTGAAGGTCAGATCCAGGGCGGCGTGGCTCAGGGCATCGGCAATGCCTTTTATGAGCAACTGCACTTTGACGAAAACGGTGCGCTGCGCAACGCGTCGTTGATGGACTACCTTCTTCCCACCGCCGCCGATGTTCCAAACATCGTAAGCGATCACATGGAGACGCCTTCGCCGTTGAATCCGCTCGGGGTAAAGGGAGCAGGGGAGGCCGGCGCGATTCCGGTGGGCGCACTCTTTGCCCAAGCCCTCGACAATGCTTTTCGGGATATCGGACTCGAAGTGCGCGAGATTCCCCTCAGTCCCAACCGGCTGTTCGAGTTGGTGACGGAGGCTTCAGCCAGGGGGAACGCATGACGACCGCGCAATCCCGTTTCATCGAAGGGCTGACTGCCAAAGTCGAAGCCGACGCAGCCGTTCGCGCCGCCTGGCTGACCGGCAGCTTCGGCAAAGATAGGGAGGATCGTTGGAGCGACGTTGATGCACACCTGTTGATAGATGCCGCCAAGTTCGATGAATTTCACAGCAGTGTCGAGTCGTGGCTATGCGAGATTCGCCCCTTGGTCTTTATGCGCCTGATGTTCGAGGGTCGAATGGTCAATGCCATGACTGACGAGGCGATGCGTTTGGATGTTTGGCTACACGAAGGGGAATCAGCCGAGGTGACGACGGGGGAGACCCGGGTGCTGTACGAGGAGGGAGGGGCTCTTTTCTGGCTGCCGAGGCCTGGCGACAGACTAACGCGGAAAGGGGCGGCGGAGCTGTTGCTCAGGGAGATTCCTGAATTCTGGCGCTGTATCTCGATGACGCCTGTCGTCGTTGGGCGCGGGGAAAAGCTGGTGGGCACGGCAGGCAACTCCATAATCCTGCTGGCGCTCACGAATGTACTGTGTGCGGCAAGCGGAACCCGTCGGGATCGCGGCGTCAAGGCCTTGAACGGGTTCCTGCTTCCACATCACCGCAAGTGTGTGGAGGAAGCCGTGCTGGCGGACTCTTTATCGCCCGATGGGCCGATGCGCATTCCCTTGCGACTGGCACGGATCATGCGGGAGTACGGGCCTGTCATATGCGAACAGTGGGAGGTGGAGTATCCGCGTGCCATGGAGGAGGCTGTATTGCAGTATGTTCGCCAGGAGTTTGGTGCGCTGGGACATAGTTCTGTTCTTGAGGAGCTGGGTTGACCAGACAGGTCATCACAATTTTGTTGCCCCCGGAGGAAGTCTGCCGGTCATCGCAGCCAACAGACTCAAAATGTAGATTTACCTGAGAAATCTCACTTCCGGCCACTCTACAGGAGAACCTTGAATGTCCCGAATTGTCCGCAGCGCGTTGCTCCAGGCTTCCTGGACCGGCGACCAGGAGTCAATGATCCAGAAGCACGAGGAATACGCCCGGCAGGCGGCTGAACAGGGTGTGCAGATATTCTGCTTCCAGGAGCTTTTCCACGGGCCCTATTTCTGCCAGGTGCAGGACCCGCATTGGTACGGTCTTGCTGAGCGGATCCCCGACGGACCGACTACCGAGCGGATGCAGAAGCTGGCTGCCGAAACAAAGATGGTGCTGATCGTTCCGTTGTACGAGGAAGATCAGCCCGGACTCTATTACAACACGGCGGCCGTGATCGACGCCGACGGGAGCTACCTGGGCAAGTATCGCAAGACGCACTTGCCTCACTTGCCCGGCTTCTGGGAGAAGTTCTACTTTCGCCCTGGGAATCTCGGTTACCCGGTCTTTGACACGGCGGTGGGCAAAGTGGGCGTGTATATCTGCTACGACCGCCACTTTCCGGAAGGCGCGAGAATGCTGGGATTGAACGGCGCCGAAATCGTTTTCATTCCTTCCGCCACTTCGCGCGGGTTATCACAGCATCTTTGGCGGATCGAACAGACCAGCCACGCGATTGCCAACGGGTACTTCGTGGGCACGATCAACCGGGTCGGTGTCGAAGCGGAACTTGGCGACAACGACTTTTACGGCCAAAGCTACTTTTGCACGCCGCGCGGCGAGTTTGTGACTACGCTAGGAGATCGCGATGACCTGCCGGGGCAGGGCGATCCATACGCGGAGGAGTTGATCATTCGCGACCTGGACCTGGACATGATACGGGATGTGCGGGACACCTGGCAGTTCCTCCGTGATCGACGGCCGGACATGTACGACAAGATTGTGGCGGACTGACGCTCGCGGGGAACGGGCGATTCGCACTTATCTACAGACGAAGCCTGAGCACGAATTCTGAACTGAGAGGAGCCGAACCCAAGAATGCCAACTCTGATCAAGAACGGAACAGTTGTCACTGCCGCTGACAGCGTGAAAGCCGATCTCCTGATTGAGGACGAGCGGGTGGCGTTGATCGGGCTCAATCTGCCTACTGAAGGTGCGGACGTGATCGACGCCGAAGGCAAGCTGCTCCTTCCTGGAGGCATTGACGTTCATACCCATCTGGAACTGCCCTTTGGCGGTACAGTTTCCTCGGACGACTTCTTCACGGGCCATCGTGCGGCGGCGTTCGGCGCCACGACGACGCACATAGACTTTGTCATTCAGCCGGTCGGGGGCACGCTCAAGGAGGGAATAGAGACCTGGCACGCAAAAGCCGCCGGAAAAGCGGCGATCGACTATGGATTTCACGTGGCGATTACAGACCTGCGCGACGATGTAATGGCCGAAATCCCATCTGTTGTCGATGAGGGTATCACCAGTCTGAAGCTGTTCATGGCATACAAAGGGCTCTTCCAGGTCGACGACACGACGCTATTCCGCGCCATGCAGGTTGCCGCTGAGCACGGGCTGTTGATCATGGTACACGCTGAGAACGGAGATGTGATCGCCGACCTGACGAAGAGGCTTCTGGACGAGGGGAAGACGGCGCCGAAGTACCATGCCACGGCCCACCCTGCCATGGCTGAAGCGGAGGCGACTGGGCGAGCGGTCGCATTTGCGGGGATCAGCGGCGCGTCTCTATACGTGGTGCACATGACCTGCGAAGAGGCGGTCGAGCAACTTGCCCTGGGGAGGGCCAAGGGCTTTCGCGTGATGGGGGAAACCTGCACACAGTACCTGTTCATCTTTGAGGAGGACCTGGGAAAGCCCGGATACGAGGGGGCAAAATATGTCTGCTCGCCGCCGGTGCGGCAGCCCAAGGATGCAGTCATTTTATGGAAGGCACTGGCAGACGGGGGCTTGCAGGCGGTCTCCACAGACCACTGCCCGTTCTGGTACGAAGGCGGCGTCGATGGACGCATAGCAGGCAAGGAGTTGGGCAAGGAGGGCTTTCACCAGATCCCCAACGGCATGCCAGGCATTGAGGACCGCATGCCGGTTATGTGGCATGCGGGCGTGGGCGGCGGCCACTACAGTGCCAACCGTTTTGTTGAGATCACAAGCACGAATCCGGCCAAGATCTTTGGGCTTTATCCCCGCAAGGGCACGATCGCTGTCGGGTCAGACGCCGACATTGTCATCTGGGATGCGGACAAGGAACACACGATTTCGGCGGCCACGCACCACATGAACACGGATTACAACGTCTACGAGGGCATGCGCGTGCGGGGCTGGGTCGAGAAGGTACTTCTGCGGGGGCAGGTGATTGTAGACGGGGACAGTTGGATGGGCGCCGCAGGCGGGGGGCGCTTTCTGCGGCGCAAGCCTTTTGCGGAGGTACTGTGAAGTTCGCCAGACTGTCGTCGTTCAAGGCCGTCCGCTATTTTATTTTTATCGTCCTGCTGCTGGCGCTGTTCTGGGAGGCGTATAAGCTGCTGGGGGCACCGGGGGGCGGCGCATACCTGCGGGGCACTGTTCCGGTCCAAGCGGACAACGGCAAGTCGGTCGGTATCCTGTGCGGCTCAGTCGGCCTGTGTGAAGTGGAACTGCCGGTGCGGGCCGATGACAGGGCGATGCCGCACGTGTGGGACATTTTGCAGACGATCTTCGAGCCGCCGCGGCGGGGCAGCGACACGATATTGCTGACGATACTGCTGCGGGCGTCTCTCTTCACCTTACAGGAGGCCGTGTTCGGTTTCCTGTTCGGCGGGTGTCTCGGCTTCGTGCTTGGCGTCGCGTTCGCGCACTCCGGGCTGCTGGAACGGGGCTTGCTGCCCTATGTGGTGGCTTCGCAGACGGTTCCTCTGCTGGCAATTGCGCCGATGGTCGTCATCTGGCTAGGGGGCAGCTGGTTCTCGGTTGCGGTGATCGCGGCCTATCTGACTTTTTTCCCGGTAACGATCAATACGTTGCAGGGGCTACGTTCACCGGAACCGACCGCAATCGAGTTGATGCACTCCTACGCAGCCACGCCCTGGGAGATTCTGTGGAAGTTGCGGGTTCCGGCTGCGCTGCCTTACATCTTCACGGCTCTTAAGGTCTCGGCCACAGCCAGCGTGGTTGGCGCCATCATCGGCGAACTGCCGAGCGGCATCGCCGACGGCCTTGGCCGGGTCATTCTTAATTTCAACCAGTATTACGCCACTGGGCCGGAGAAGCTGTGGGCCGCGATTCTATTCGCCTCGCTAACCGGCATGGTTTTCTTCCTCGTCATTTCCCTTCTGGAGCGCCTGGTCGTTCAGAGGCAGGTCTCCGATGCGTAATTGCAGGCTCACGAAACAGTTTCATCTCCTCGCATCGGTTTCGTGCGGCACTACGTCACTGGTTTCCATATACCACTGCAACATGCGCTCTTTGAGGGTCGCTAATACGTCCCCGTAGGCGGGATCATCGACGAGATTGCGCGTCTCGCGGGGGTCGGCCTGCAGGTCGTAGAGTTCGTCCTGCTCGTAGAAACGTCTGACATACTTGTGTGTTGCGGTCCGGCACATGGCAGCCTTGGTGTGTTCCGGACCTTCGCCCGTCTGCAGGCGTAGACGCGGCCAGTAGAGGAAACCGGGTCTGGCGTTGCTCTCCAGTTCCATGCACTGGCGCTCGCCGCGGCGCCGACCGCCCTCGCAGAAGACGGCATCGCGGTGGCTGTCAGTTTCGCCAGCGAGAAGGGGAAGGAGCGAGCGGCCGAAGTGGTCGTACCCTGCCTCGATGCCGGTGAGCGCGTATACGGTGGCAGGCAAGTCGATCAGCTCCACCAGCGCATCGGAGACGCGCGGCGACACGGGCGTGCCCGCAGGCGGCTTGACCAGGAGGGGAACGCGGGTCAGACAGTCCTGGAAGGTGTTCTGCGTCTTCTCGACCAGGCCATAGTCCCCTGTGAAGTCGCCGTGGTCGGAAAAGAAGAAAATGAGCGTATCGTCGTACATGCCGGCTTTTTTCAGCGCTTCCAGGACCATGCCGAACTGGTGGTCCACGCGTGCGCACATTCCGTAGTAGGTTCGCCGCAACTCTCGCAGGCGCTCCTCCGACCAACCCTGCATCTGCTGCCCGTCATAGATTCCCTTCATCAGGCTGGGATAGTCATCCCAGCCGCCCGTGGTCTCATCTGGCGTAGCGGTGCGTTCGGGAATGTTGGCCGGGTCGATCTGGCTGTACCAGGGGTCTTCGACGGCGTAAGGCGGGTGGGGATATGAGAGGGGCAGATATATGCAGAGGGGCTGGTCAGACGGCGCGTTTTCGATCTGCTCGATTGCGCCCTCGACCATGGCCCAGTCGGAGTCGTAAGCCACCGACTCGCCATCAGGAATCTCGCTGCGGCCTACGTAGAAGGAGTAGTAGCTGTCGCCGTCGGGGTCGCCCCGCCACGCGGCCAGCTGGTGCGGGTTCGACATTAGACGTTCCGGTTGAGGCGGGGAATATTTCACGTCGCAGTAGCCAGCATACCCGTTCTGGGCCGGCACGACATCGTTCTTTCCACCCCACCAAACGAAATAGCCGTTTTGGCGCAGTTTTTGCAGAAGCATTGGCTCGTCCGGACGCAGCATGTGGAACATGGTGCGATGGCCGCGTACGTGGGGGTACCAGCCGGTCATGAACGAGCAGCGGCTGGGCGTGCAGACGGGATTCTGGCAGAAGGCGTTGGAGAAGGATACACCTTCGGTACGAGCGAACCGGTCCAGGACTGGGGTCACAGCGCCGGGGTTGCCCATGTGGCCGAGAACGTCTCCCCGCCACTGGTCGGGGTTGAAGATCAGAATGTGCGGCAGTCTGTCAGGCATGGCGCTATCTCCCTCATTCATGTAACGAAGCAGTTGTCGTTCAGGGACCTAGTGCAGGGGGCGGACCGTGTGCGCTGTGAGTAATTGGGGCTCGATTGTGCGTTCCAAATCGGTAAGGTTGCGGACAAAGGAATTGCCTTCTGCAATTTCATGCACTCTGTGGACAGGGTACATTATTTGACGAATCTTCACACAATTCGCGTACTTTCATTCGAGGTAACTTCTGAGCCATTTTCTGTGTGTACTGTGTGCGGTCTGTCCGGGCGGAATGTAGCGTCAGTGATTCTGCTGCGGGCTCTCGATGGTCATAGCGGTGAGCGTTGGGTTTTTGGGAGTCGCCTCGCCTGGCTTGCCTGCGCCGGCACAAACTCGGGATCTGCCAAGACGCGGGGTTGGGGGGGTGAAGCCCGGCCGCCGCGAGACGCCAACGTCA
>VYDA01000374.1:0-6690 GCA_009843665.1 Caldilineaceae bacterium SB0675_bin_29
TCGTAGGAGGGGCTGTTGGCGGCGGTTGGTCGGGTACAGGCGTTTCAACGTCAGGCGCAGAGACCGGAATCTCCCTGGTGGGGGTAGGTCGGGGTTGAAAGCTGCCGCAGGCAAGAATAGGGCCTACCCAGAGGAGTGCCATTGCAAGCAGGCCCAAAGTGAGTTTACCGGCAGGGCTGGGCTGATCTCTATCTGATGTAGGATGTGCTGGCGGGGCAGCTAAGGTTGGTTGCGCGTTCAGAGGAACGGACTGAGTGCAACTTCCCGGAGATTCAAGTTTCCGCTTTTTGCAGGCGTGCCTCGTGCAGGACCTGAAAAGAATCTCTGTTTTCGAACCAGTGCCCATTACTGTTCGCGTAAATCGACAGCCTTCAGCCAGCGAATGTCCTGAATATCGGCCAGCTTCTTCAGAACTTTGGCCGGCGTGCGCTCGTCAGTGCCCAGCACCATAATCGACTCTCCGCGCGGTGCCCGGCGCCCAACGTGCATAAAGCTGATATTCACGTCGGAACGGCCCAGGAGTGTACCGACTTTGCCGATCATACCTGGCCGATCCGTATGCGATGCCAGCAGAAGATTCCCCGCGGCTGGAAACTCCACCCAAAGATCATTGACTGCCACGAATTTCAATTCGTCCAATAGTACCGTTCCGAGTACGGAATTCGTGCCGCCGGCGCTAGTAAGGCGCAGCGAAATCATACTTTCATAGCGTTCGTGTTTCGGCATTTTGCGTTGAACGATCTCGATGCCCCGACTACGGGCCATCAACTCAGCGTTTACGAGGTTTACACGTTCTTCCACAATGTCTGAAAGAACGCCGCGAATGGCGGATGCTACAATATACGCCATATCAAAAGCGGTTACCGGGCCGTGCCCAGTAATCTCGAGCCTCTTGATGCCCTTCTCATCCATTTGACGAAGAAAGCGACCCATTCGTTCCGCAAGGTCAATAAACGGGATCACCGTGTTCAGCGCAGTAGGGGGCAGAATGGGGGCATTTACCGCATGTAGGGCCGGCCTGCCCTGCAATATGTCCAGCACCTGAACCGCAACATCTTCTGCCACACGGTCCATGGCTTCGACCGTACTGGCGCCCAAGTGAGGTGTGAGGATTATCCTGTCATCGCTTCTCAGCGGACTGTCTTCCGGCAAGGGTTCGGTCTCAAATACGTCAAGCGCAGCGCCACCGATTTGGCCACAGGCGATCGCGGCAGCAAGTGCATCCTCGTCGATGATTCCGCCGCGAGCTACATTCAGCACGCGTGCGCCTTGCTTTAACTGCTTTAGCCTTTTAGCGTCGATGATATTGCGGGTGGCGTCGGTGAGCGGGACATGCACGGTAAGAAAGTCCACCAGCGGTAACATTTCGTCAAGAGAGAGCAGGGTAACATGTCTCTGCGAGGCATACTCCTGGCTGACGAATGGGTCGTAGGCGTATACTCTCATTCCGAGCGAAAGAGCGAATTGAACGACTTCCTGAGCGATTCGACCCAGGCCAACGATACCAAGTGCCTTCCCTCGAACTTCCGTACCGATGAAGGCACTCCGCTCCCACTCTTTGGCGCGAACGTTTCTGTCGGCCTGAGGTACATTGCGCGCCAGTGCCATCAGCATAGCGATCGTATGCTCGGCAGCGGCGACCGTATTGCCTGTCGGCGTGTTTACGACCGTCACACCGGCCCTTGTCGCGGCCTCCACGTCGATGTTGTCGACACCGGTGCCGGCCCGACCGATCGCCTGGAGCCTGTTTCCGGCTCCTATGATGTCTGCGGTGACCTGCGTGCTGCTGCGAACAAGGAGCGCATGGTAGTCCGGAATCCGACGGACCAGTTCCTCAGGTGACAGGCCGGTGCAGATGTCGACCGAGATTCCGTTGGCGTCCACGAGGGGTCGAAGACCCTTTTGTGAAAGCTTGTCGCTCACCAGTACCCTAAGACTTTCGGACATTACGCCATTCTCTAATTGAGTCGGCATTCCTAAGCCGCTGAACATGCTGTAAACTGAAGGCAAATGCGCTTCGCCTACTGCCAGGCAGGCCGCGCCGTACAGTTGGGCAGATGCCCTTCTTGTGGTGAGATGGTTACATCTCTTCCGGTGCACTCATGCCCATCAAGTTCAATACTCTGGAAAGGGCTGTCCTCGCAGCCAGAATCAGCAGCAGCCGCGCCCGCGCCACCTGCTGGGGAACGTCAGAATGCAGGACCTGACAGTTCTCGTAGAAGACACTGAACGTTTTTGTCAGGTCTTCGGCATAGTATGTGAGGTTGTGCGGCGACAGCCGGTCGACCGCCAACTCGATCTGTTCCTCCATCTCCAACATTCGTCGAATAAGAGCCAGCTCGGCAGGATCAGTAAGTAGAGACACGATCTCCGCGGCATCATCGGAGATCTCCTCGGGATTGCGGTGACCACTCTGCGCGGCTCTCTGCAGGAGAGAACAGATGCGGGCGTGCCCGTACTGCACATAGTAGACGCGGTTTTCGCTCTTGTGCTGGACAGCCAGGCTCATATCAAAATCGATGCTGCTTTCGGGGCTGGTCGTCAGCAACATGAATCTAACGGCATCCGGCCCCACCTCTTCGACGACCTCGCGCACGGTCAGAATGTCACCTGAGCGCTTACTCATCTTCACTTCCTGTCCGTCCCGGATCAACTTGACCAAGTTGTAGAGGAGGATCTTCAGGCGGTCCGGGTCCAAGTTCAAGGCGCGCATTACCGCACCCATGCGAGGAATGTGACCCTGGTGATCCACCGCCCAGACGTTGATCACCTGGTCGAAGTTCCGTCGAACGAACTTATCATAGTGGTAGGCGATGTCGCTGGCGAAGTAGGTGGGTGCGCCGTTGGACCGCACGACCACTTCGTCCTTTTCGTTGCCCGGGTAGCGGCTGGCCAGAAACCATTGGGCGCCGTCCCGGCCGACGACCTCGCCCTTTTCGGACAGTTGCTCCAGAATTTTGTCGACCAATCCTTCGTCATACAGGCTCTTCTCACTGAACCAGCGGTCAAAGGAAACACCCATCGTAGCCAGTTCATCTTCGATGTCAAACAGTACGATTTCGCGTCCGATAGCGCGCAGGGCAGCCATCGCATCGGCTGGCGCCAGTTGTGCGAGGCGGTCTCCTTCCCGATCTCTGACCAACCTGGCATAGTCGTGGAGGTAGGCGCCCTGATAGCCGCCATCCGGAACGTCCAGATTCGTCTCGGGCAGACCGTCCAGCTCCTGGCAGAGCTGAATGTAGCAAACGTACAGGCTCTCGATGAATAGCTGGAACTGCGTTCCGCTGTCGTTTACGTAGAATTCGCGTTGTACTTTGTATCCGGCCGCTTCCAGTACGTTTGCAAGCGCGTCACCGAGCACAGCATTGCGGCCGCCCCCATAGTGGAGCGGACCTGTGGGGTTTGCGCTGACATATTCGACCTGCCAGCTCTGACCTTTGCCTCTGTCGATGGCACCAAAATGGGCGCCCTGGTCAATGATTGACAGAACACTTTGCTGGAGCCAGTGCTGGTTAAGACGAAAATTTATAAAACCGGGTCCGGCCAGTTCTACGCTGCCAACCAGCTCACCAGCCGGTATTTCGTCTACTATAGACTGTGCGAGCTGGCGCGGGTTGGCCTTCTGGCCCGACGCCCTCTTGATTGCGGACGCGGCGAGGAGAGCGAAATTGGAACTGTAATCGCCATGATCTGGCTGATTGGGGCGTTCAATCTCAACCGGAGGAAACGTTATCGAGGGCAAATTGCCGGACGACTGGGCGCTGGCAACTGCTTCAGTGACGATCTGCCGAATCTGGTCTCGAATCATGGTTTACTTCCCGAACGGCCGGCATTGGACAGAATGCAGTGCGACGGAACTAGAGTCTTTCCCGGCTGGACGCGGTGCCGTCTCATTGCGCCAGGGCTTGATGAAGTGGCAGCTCCTCCATATCGTACCAGTTCGGTCCTGTTTCGACATCGACACGTAAGGGTACATTCAGTTCGAAGGCCGACTCCATTTCCGTGCGTACGAGCGGTGCAACTACGTCCAACTCTTCGTGAGGTACTTCGAGCACCAATTCATCGTGAACCTGTAGTAGCATCTTCGCCTTAAGACCGGTTTCCTTGATACGTCTATGGAGGTTGATCATCGCCATTTTCGTAATGTCAGCGGCCGTCCCCTGGATCGGTGCGTTGATCGCCTGTCGTTCAAGTGCCTGCCTCTGGTTGTATGGAAGGTTTCCCTGTAGTTCAAGGAAGATACGCCTGCGATCTAACAGCGTCTCTACGAATCCCTCTTCAACGGCTTTTCGAATGGTTTCGTCAATGTATTTGCGTACATTCGGATAGGTTGCAAAGTACTGGTCCAGAAACTGCTGGGCCTCGGTGGGGTCCATGTTGGTCCGGCTGCTGAGGCCGAAGGCGCTGACACCGTAGATCGTTGCAAAATTGATTGTCTTGCCCAGTCCCCGCTCTTCGGAGGTTACCTGATCCAAAGGAATTTCAAACAACCGGGACGCGGTCACGGCGTGAATGTCTTGCTCCTGACGAAAAGCCTCTATGAGAGGTTCTTCCTCAGCGATATGGGCCAGAACTCTGAGTTCAACCTGGCTATAGTCTGCTGCCAGAAGCACGCAGCCTTCTTCGGCTTCAAAAGCCTTGCGGATTTCCCGGCCGCGCTCCGTGCGAATGGGAATATTCTGAAGATTGGGACCGTTGCTGCTGAGGCGGCCGGTTGAAGAACCTGCCTGACTGTAGTTCGTATGGACGCGGCCGGTGCCGCTGTTTACAAGCGAGCCCAGTGAATCGACATAGGTTCCCCGCAGCTTTTCGAGCTGCCGCTGCTCAAACAGCAGGTCCAGGAATTGGCTCTGATCATGGGATAGCTCGGCCGTGGACGCCTTCAGTTTTTCCAGTTCGCCGGCAGCAGTGCTGACAAAACCCGACCTTGTCTTCTTGAGCCCTTTGGCCGGGAACGCCAGTTCGTTGAACATCACGGAGCTGAGTTGCTGCGTGCTGCGAAGGTTGAAATCATGTCCAACGATTCCCTTCAGTTGGGAGTCGATCTCCTGCAAGCGATTCACCAGCCTCTTGGAGAGATCGGCCAGAAAATCGGTATTCAGTCGAATCCCGGTCATTTCCATGTCGGCGAGTACAGGCAGCAGCGGCAGTTCGATGTTTTCGTAGAGCTTCCAGACGCGCTCGCTGGCCTCCTTCATGCGGGGAGCGAGAATATCCCACAGGTGAATTGTCGCATCCACGTCGGCCCCGCAATAGCCGGTAACGCGTTCGATGTCCACCTCCGCGATTGAGAGCTGATTCCGACCCGAACCGATCAACTCTGAAATCTCGGTCATCGTCCAGCCGAGTTCGGTCTCGGCCTGGCTCTTGAGGCCAATCGCGCGATTGGCCGGGTCCAGCAGCCAGACGATCGTCATGGTATCGTGAATCGGTCCTTCAACCTGAAGCCCATGCCGGCGGCAGACAACCAGATCATATTTTCCGTTGTGCGCCACTTTCGGAAGTTCAGGGTCTGCAAAATATGGCTGCACTACCTCGCGCACTTCGTCCCAGGGCAATTGCTTTCCTTCTCTGTGCCCAACCGGAATATAGCAGCCTTCCCCCTTGGCCCAGGCAATACCCAATCCAACCAGGTCTGCACTCATCGGATCCCTGCCGCTGGTCTCGACGTCGAAGGAGAGGATCTTGGCCTGTTCGAGGTCCTTGCGCAGGTCATTCAGGTCGGACAGGCTTTGGATGCAGTGATAAGGGTGGTCCTCGGTTGCGTTCGCCGTTGGTCGCCAGCCGGAAGGATCTGTAGCAGAATCAGCGTCGGTGAACAGTGTAGACTGCGCACGCTCAGTTGCGGTCGGGTCTGACTGTCCCACCCCATTGTCGCGAAAACCGACCTCGCCCAACTGATCCAGTTCCCGCTGCAGGCTGCGAAAGTCCAGCTCCTCAAAGATGCGGCGTATGGCGCCGCCGTCGTAGCGCTGGAGGAGAAAGGCTTCTGCGTCAAACTTGACGTCCACATCACAGACAATGGTCATCAGGCGCTTGTTGCGCCGCACGTCCTCCTCGGCGTCGCGCAGATTCTGCTGCGTTTTGGGCCCTTTTATTTCGTCGATGTTGGTGTAAAGCTCGTCCAGAGAACCATACTGCTTAAGGAATCGAATGGCGGTCTTTTCGCCTACACCGGGCACGCCGGGAATGTTGTCAGAGCTGTCGCCCACCAGTGCCTTCATTTCAAGAAACTGGTCCGGGTCGAGGCCGCCGTAGCGCTCGGCAACCTCCGTAACGCCATAGGGTAGCGTGGTCGGGGAAGGACCGCCCGAGGTATACAGGATCTTGACGCGGTCAGCGACCAGTTGGAACATGTCACGGTCACCGGAGAGGATGAGGACGTCATGTCCCTCGCCGGCGGCTTGACGGGCGAGTCCGCCCAAGATGTCGTCCGCCTCGAAGTTCTCGAGTGTCAGGATAGGAATCTTCAGCGCCCCCAGCACCTGTTCGATGCGATCCATCTGGGGCCGCATCTCATCGGGCATGGCGTCGCGAGTCGCCTTGTACTCGTCGAATTCCTGGTGGCGGAAGGTATCGCCCTTGTCAAATGCTACTGCTACCCCGTCGGGCCGGAAATCGCGGAGAACGCTGAACAGCTTACGAAAGAAGCCGAACACGGCCGTCGTTGGTTCCCCGCGAGAGGTTACC
>VYDA01000374.1:6730-7281 GCA_009843665.1 Caldilineaceae bacterium SB0675_bin_29
ATGCCTGAGAATGACCATCAATGAACAGATAGGTCGACACAGTTGATCACCATTTTGACCTGCATGCGCCTTACCACAATTGGAACTGGAGAACGCAGACTTGAAGAGACGTTCAGGATAGTGGCCTTAAGCTTCAAGAGATGGAAATCCTACTCCTCGACGACCAGCTGGCCGCTGGAAACCAACTCCTTAATCTGACCAAATTCAAGAATTGATCGCAGCGTGCGCATCTTGCGCCCAACATCCAGACGGTATTGGCCGGTTGGAAGTTCCAGGATGTAGTTCTTTTGGCTACGGTTGGCGAGGATGATTACGTCTTTCGGATCTTCCAGCCAGGTAATGTCATCGTAGCTACGTTTTGACACGGTATCCTTCCTTTATCGGGGTTCGGCACTGCAGGGCTCCAGACTGTACCATCAGATAGGACCGACAGTATGAGGTTTTGGGCGACCCAGAAAGTTCTCGATCTTACAACAATTGTACAGGCCACATCAGTATTTGACAAGGTCCTTCGGCCGAAATGGCTTTGCGGGCCGGCCTCCCAAACGAAT
>VYDA01000374.1:7291-16963 GCA_009843665.1 Caldilineaceae bacterium SB0675_bin_29
CCCCACGCCTACCTGGCCAGAACGCGCAGGCTCAGCCACTGGCCGTAAATGTACGCAATGTAGCAACCAATTCCGGCATAAAGAGCAAGAAACAGCTCGACGGCGACGATAGGTTCCAGTTCAAGGGCATAGCCGCTCCGGTGCCATGAATCGGAACTGCCCTCGACTCTGAACTTAGGGGTCCGCAGGAAGGCCCCACCTTTGCCGAATATCGCCTGCCAGGCGGCAACGGAGTTACTCAGGGACAGCCCCATTCCAAGGAGCATGAGAATTGGAAGATGGGCCCAGCGCCGCAGCCAGTCCTGCCTATGCAGACGTCGCTGCGCCAGGGCATACAGTGCCGGGGGTCCAATTGAGACCAGGCTCAGGTAGGCCAAGGGCAGGTAGGGCTGGCTGCCAGACAGCATGAGAAGTGGGGAAACAAGGAGCAACACTAACAGGAGCGGGTGAATCAGGTAACCCCCCAGATGGACGTAGGCGGCGGTCCTTATCAAGGTAGGCCAGCCTCCCTGCCAGACGGAGGTTGCCAGCTTTCGCAGCGCGGCGACACTGCCCTTCGCCCAGCGGAACTGCTGCCTTTTGAAGGCGAGAAGCTGGGGCGGCAGTTCGGCGGGGGCCTCCACATCATTCAGATAGATGCCGCGCCAGCCGGCCAGTTGGGCCCGGTAGCTCAGGTCCAAGTCCTCGCAGAGTGTGTCGTCTTGCCAGCCGCCAACGGCAGGGTCTTCAATACAGGCTTTGCGCCACACGCCCGCGGAGCCGTTGAATCCAAAGGACAGACCAGCGGCGTGTCGTGCGGCCTGCTCAACAACGAAGTGACCGTCTAGTGCCAGCGCCTGTGCCCTGGTCAAGGCCGAATATTCCCCGTTCAGATGCGTCCACCGGGTCTGAACGAATCCAACATGCTTCGTGGCACTGTCGAGGAAGGAGGGTATTGTTCGCTTCAGAAAATCGGGATGAGGGACAAAATCTGCGTCGAAGACGGCGACATACTCGCCATTTGCCTCTGCCAGACCCTCTTTCAGTGCCCCCGCCTTGAAGCCCTGGCGATCACTGCGATGAAGCACCTTGACGTCGACTCCGCGTTTGCGCCAGAAGGCAGCACGCCTCTCGGCGATAACGGTTGTTCCGTCGACAGAATCGTCGAGCACCTGGATCTGGAGTCGATCGGATGGATAGTCCAGTTTGGCACAGGCGTCAATGAGCCGGCCGACCACGTGAACTTCGTTGAAGATGGGAAGTTGCACGGTGACTGCCGGCCAGTCGACGCAATTGCGTGGCGTATCCTCGCCGGCATCACCTTGTGCGCAATGATGCCCCTGTTTCTTGAGCAGCTCACTGTGCAGTCTCACCAGGGTAAGTGCCAGCGCCTGCAAACCGTAGATAGCCAGACCTGTCGCGCCGACAGCGTAGAGAATCTGCAGGCCTACCGAGAACAATGCATTCAGCACTTTATTTGCTCCAATTGAGCATTTCCAAGTTCCGAACTGATTCCCATTTGCATTCTTCTTAACTCTCCTGAAGTCCTTTTGACCAGACCCGCGGTTGGCCCAGGAGAAATGCCCTTTCCGGATGCCGTCGATATCTTGTTCGGCAGCGTTACACAAAAACGCCGACGGTCGCCGCCGGCCTCCTCAGCAGTTCAAAGTATAGTGCAGTTTGGGAACTGCAAAGAAATCAGAGATGCAAGTCGAAATCAAATTGGAATTTCAAGTCCGATTACGCTGTTGTTCCCCGTGAGCGCTACCTGGCCGGAATCAAATCACGATGACCTGATACTCAGGTGTAGGCCAATTTGCTATCGCCACTGGCGTGGCTGCAACGTACTTGATTCAGGTACATAGGGCCAGGGTCAAGGCCATTCATTACAAAAAGGGCGCGAGGTCCAGAAACACAATTGGCCTCGCGCCGCAATCGTTTAAGGCGTTACTCAATGCCTTAATCCAATATTCGTCTCGACGGACACCTACTCCTGCTCGGCCTCCTCCTCCTTACTCTGAGAAATGACCTGGTCGGCGAGGTGGCTGGGCACAGGCTCGTAGCGGCCAAACTCGATAGTGTAGATGCCGCGTCCCTGGGTCATAGAGCGCAGATCGGTACCGTAACGGAGGATTTCGGCGAGCGGGATCTCGGCGTTGATGATGGCGCGGTTGTTGCGGTTTTCCATTCCCAATACGCGACCGCGGCGGTTGTTCAAGTCGCCCATCACATCGCCCATGAACTCATCGGGCACAGTCACCCGCATCGTGTAGATCGGTTCCAACAGGACCGGGCGGGCCTCCTGCATGGCGATCTTGAATACCTCGCGACCGGCGGTCTGGAAGGCGATGTCTTTGGAGTCGACAGGATGGTGCTTTCCGTCGAATACGATGGCCTTGACATCGACAATCGGGTAGCCTGCGATCACGCCTTGATCAAGGATCTGCCGGATTCCTTTTTCAATTGAAGGGATGAAAACGCTGGGAATGGCGCCGCCAAAGACCTCGCTGTCGTAAGCGAATCCGTCGCCGCGGTCCAGCGGTTCAACGCGCAGTTCGACATCGGCGAACTGGCCTGCGCCGCCGGTTTGCTTCTTGTGTCGATAGTGGGCGCTGGCGCTCCGCGTTACAGTCTCCTGGTATGGCACCCTGGGCATGGCGGTGTCGACCTTAACGCCAAACTTGCTGTCCAAACTTCTGATGGCGACGTCCACGTGGGTGTCGCCCATGCCCTGCAAAATGTTCTGCTTTGTGGCCTGGACATACTCTACCTGGAGGGTCGGATTCTCCTCTGCCAGTGCCTGCAAGCCCTGACCCATTTTGGCGCTGTCGGCCTTGGTTGCCGGCATGACTGCCACCGAATAGAGCGGCCTTGGATACTCTGGCGGGGGAAGGACGAACTGCTGCTCACTGAGCGAATCGGAAGTTTTAAGCCCATCCATTTTTGTCAGAACACCTATGTCTCCGGCGGTGAGCGATGTTGCAGCTTCCAGCTCCTTGCCGCTGACGTGAAACATGTTCTGAAGCCTGACGTTGTCGCCTGAGCGCTGGATTGTCGCGCCTTTGTCTACTGTAAGCGTGCCCGAAAGAACGCGTACATAGCTCATGCGACCCACGTACCGGTCAACTATAGTCTTGAAGACATAGGCCAGAACTGGCCCTTCCGCGTCGCCCGACAGATCCTGAAGATCGTCTCCGCCGTTAGGAACCGAACTGACCTTGTCTGCCGGCGAGGGAACGTAGCTAGTCAGCGCACGCGCCAAGCTGAACAGGCCTATATTCTGAATTGCGCTCCCACAGAAGACGGGAATCACCTGTCCTTCTTGCACGCCATTTTTCAGACCCTGTCGTACCTCATCTTCGGTCAATTCTTCGCCTTCAAGGTACTTCATGATCAACTCGTCGTCGGTCTCGGCCGCAGCGTCGACAAGGTTTTGGCGGGCCTCAGCCACCGCGTCTTCCATATCGGCAGGGACGCCGGCGACCGTTCCATCGGAGCCCATATATGCCTTCATATCAACCAGATTAACAACGCCTTCGAAGCTCTCGCCTGAGCCGATGGGCAGTTGGAACGGCAGAATTGTTCCTGAGAAGGCTTCCGATGCGCTTGCCAACGCGTTGGCGAAGTTGGCATTCTCCCGATCCATCTTGTTGACGAATATCATGCGGGGCTTTTCGACCGCGTCCAGCTGTTCCCACGCCAACTCCGTGCCGACTTCGACGCCCGCCACCGAGTCCAGCAGAACCAGACCGGCTTCCGACACGGAGAGCCCGCTGATCACTTCGCCAACGAAGTCCAGGTAGCCGGGCGTGTCCACCAGGTTGAGTTTCGTGTCCTGAAATTCGACAGGGACGACGGCAAGGTTGATAGAAATACCGCGCCGCTGTTCTTCCTCGTCCCAGTCGGAGACTGTGGACCCATCCTCGACGCGCCCGACGCGACTCGTTCCCCCGCCGTTGAACAGCAGCGCTTCGACAAGCGAGGTCTTCCCGGAACTGCCGTGTCCGAGAATTGTGACGTTGCGAATATTGTCAGTCGAAAAATCGGCCATGAATCCTCCTCACACCTATCTGCCTAATCCCTGAACCCTAGATGGAAATATCTATCGTAGTCGGACTGCTAGAGGCCCTCTCCATGAGAATCAGTTCCAGCGCGGAGTCGGTTCTGGTCCTACTCTGGCAGGCATACAGCCGAACGATATTTTACCTTTTTTCTTTACCAGTGTCAATGAAATAGGATGCTGAATGGCAAATGACTGCGCACCTTTGACACTGACATCTGAGAAGGTCTTCGGGCCAGCGGCGAAGCGCAGAATGGCAGACTGGGGGAAGTAGAAGACAAGGGTTGCACGGCCTCGGCCAGGGCGAGTCAGTCATCGCGATAGAGTTCGCGCATGATGATCATTTGTTGAATCTGAGTCGTTCCCTCATAAATCTGGTAGATTTTGGCGTCACGCATCAGTTTTTCGACAGGGAACTCCTGACTGTATCCGTTTCCGCCGAAGACCTGAACCGCATCCGTTGCATTCTTCATGGCAGCTTCGGCGCAATATGCCTTTGCCATGGCCGCCGACATCGTATTGCGATTCCCTTTGTCCACATCCCAGGCGGCCTTATAGGCCAGGTGGCGTCCGGCTTCCACCCTGATGGCCATGTCGGCCAGCATGAAGCCAACGCCTTGAAAGTGGGAAATCGGCTGACCGAACGCAGTGCGCTCTCCCGCATAGGCTACTGCCTCGTCAAGCGCTCTGCGGGCGACGCCTACGGCGGCGGTTGCAACACCCGGTCTGCTCTTGTCGAATGCCTTCATGGCTATTCGAAAACCCTCGCCCTCCTTGCCCAGGAGGTTGCATGCCGGAACCTCCACATTTTCGAAAAACACCTGGCAGGCCTGCGCGGCATGCTGGCCCATTTTGGCGAGCGGTTTGCTTGTGCTCACCCCGGGCCAGTCCCTTTCAACCACAAAGCAACTGATGCCGTTATGGCCTGCATCCGGATCGGTCTTTGCAAAGACGGAGAAGAAGCTGGCAACAGGTCCGTCAGTGATCCAGGACTTGGACCCGTTCAGGAGGTAGGTGTCCTGACGCCGCAAAGCTGTGGACTTGATGCCGGCGACATCTGACCCTGCGTCGGGCTCCGTTACGCAGTAGGCGGCGACTTTACCATCATCCGCGATCCAGGGAAGGTAACGCAGTTTCTGTTCATCGGACCCTGCAATGAGCAGAGGCAACGTGGCAAGCTGATTGAGCATCAAGGCAGTCTGAATGCCGGAACAGCCATAAGCCATGGACTCAGCAATTACGCACTCTTCCAAAGCGGTCGCGCCCATTCCGCCATATTCCTCCGGAATATTGAGGTTTACGAGCCCAACCTCGCGTGCCTTTTGAAATATGTCCCATGGCCATTCTTCATTCTGGTCGTAGTATTCTGCACGGGGCATAATCTCACGACGCGTGAAGTCCATCGCCAATTCCTGCAACATCTTTACATCTTCAGGAAGTTCGTACATTTTGTCTGGTCCTCATATATCTCATCTTGCCGGCGATGTAATCACCGGTGGAGATGCTATAATCTAGCGCACTTGCAATTAACAAGGCAGGAAAGGACACAACATGGGGTCAGATTCAATCCTATTTCAGGAGATCCACCAGCAGCCGGATGTTGTTGAACAGTTTGCCCAGTTGAGGCAGGGCCCAGTGATTGAGCTTGCGGCCCACATGAGGGACGCCGATATACGCCAGGTCGTTATCGCGGCCCGGGGCACGAGCGACAATGCCGCCCGCTACGCACAGTACTTACTTGGCGCCAACAACCGGCTCCCGGTAATGCTGACCACACCAAGCCTTTTTTCCCTGTATCAGAAACCTCCGCTCTTCGCCCCGGACACACTTGTATTGGGCATTAGTCAAAGTGGTCAGAGCCCTGATATCGTCAGCGTTCTCGCAGAGGCCCGGCGCCAGGGGCGAGCTACGGCCACGATCACCAACTTCGTCGACTCTCCCATGGCATAACAGGCCTACCACGTAGTAGGGCTGGGCGTCGGGGAAGAACGTTCCATCGCGGCCACCAAGACCTACACAGCTCAACTCTACGCCGTAGGACTTATTTCTGCCCACCTGGCTAATGACTCTGAAGCAATCGCCATGCTGACCAAGGCTCCGGAACTGTTGAGGCAGACCCTTTCAATGAACGGTGACGTAGAAAAACTCGCCGAACGCTACCGCTACGTACGCAACTGCGTCGTCGTTGGGCGCGGGTTCTACTACTCTACCGCCTTTGAGATTGCTCTGAAAATAAAGGAACTTACCTATACACTTGCCGAACCCTACAGCAGCGCGGACTTTCTTCACGGGCCAGTCAGTCTGATCGAACCTGCATTTCCGGTCATTGTGGTGGCCCCTGCCGGTTTGCTGATGCCGGAACTGCAACCTTTTGTGCGACAGCTGCGCAATATGGACGCCGAACTGCTATGCGTCAGCAATGACCCTGTACTCCTGGATATGGGGCGAACTAAGTTTCCCTTTCCTCCAGTGCCTGAATGGCTGTCCCCTTTGCTTGCAATCGTTCCAGGTCAATTGTTCGCCCTGTTCCTGGCCTCCGCCCGTGACTTTGACCCTGACAGACCCCGGGGCCTGGCGAAAGTAACGGAGACGCTCTAGCGACAGGTCAGCCCCTGTTGGGCATCGGACAGTGTTTGATGCTCTCATCCTTGTGTGTCGGTATTCAACACGTTCTCCAAAAAAGGGATAGAGCAGATGTAGGAAGTCTACACCTGCTCTATCGAGTGTAGCGGGACCGTTCTTCTCTTCCCTGCTGCACCAGTAGTCTTCGAACTTCTGACTATCTCAGTTGCCCATCTCCGAACCCGGCAAATAGATCGTTATGTTGGCGCTTGTTGCCTGAATGATTGGTAGCAGGTTCTCCACCAATGAGAGTACCGACTCCATATCGGCGCCAGGCAGGAGGGCGGAAACGCTGTCAAAAACGCCTAACTGCTTGGAGAGAGCAAGTACATTCTGCACTTCACCGCTGCCCCATGAAAGATAGGGGAGACCGATGCCGTTCAGGGAGATGTGGATGCCATCCGGGTCGGTAGTCAAAGTGACCGTGTAAATACCGGAATCAGTCAGACTGCTGATCAGATCGGGTGGCAGGCGCAGCGCGTAGAAGGGCGTGCTGGTCAAGACCGTCCAGTCCACGTCAGACAGCTCACCAAGGGTCCAGCTGCCATCGGCATGGTACAGAATCGGGATGTCGATTGTGGGCAGTGATCCTCCGAAAGTCTCCAAGACCTGCTGCTGCAACATGCGTGCCATGGTGACTTCTTCACTCTCTTCGACCCCGCTAAGAGGTATCAACTCCGCCCCTTCCTGGACAGGGAATCTTAGCACGACACCGAGGTCGAAGTTCCGGACCATTGGCAGCACTCTATTCAACGCGGGAACCCCCAATCCAAGCGCGGATACGGCCTCCCCTGTTGCAGCCAGTGAGTCTTCCTCCCATACGAGCGAGGGAATCCGCTGCCCGTTGGCGAAAAGAATGATTCCTTCGTCCCCGTTTGACACACGCAGGTGCTGGAGGTTGGAGGCGGTGAAGTGCTGTACCCAGAATGGCGGCAACGAAAGGCCGTACAGAATGGTTGCAAGCCCTAGTCTGACTCCTGGGTCAGGAACATAGACCATGCCAGGCGGCTTCTCGACATTGCCGACGACCATGTGTGACAGACCACCGACGGAAGCTGTGCCATCCGGTGAGTAGTCAATTACGATAGGCGGCAGGTCGATGTAGAATTCATCAGGCCCCCTCTCGACCATAGATTCAGCGTCTACCCTGGCCGTGCATCCTGAGATAACGAACGCGACGACAAGTGAGAGCACAGCCCAAAACGTGACGCGCTTCTGCATTCGAGGCCTCCTGAAAATTAGAGTAGATCTCGACAATTGAGAATCCTATAAGGTAGTGTATGTCTCTTCCCTGTCACGGTCCGGGCTGTATGTGGGCAGCGCTATCGAGCCATGAGATATGCAACCCAAGAAATGACGGCCAATACTTGATGATGTTCCTTCTGAGCCGGTCCGGTGGCTTCTGCCTGACAGGACAGTTCTCTTCGATAACTCCGGTCAACTCTCTCCAACCGCGCCCAGACGGGGGCCCAAAAAATTGTCGCTTAGACCGTTTTGTATTCTACATCCCCTTACAGTGCGTGTCAATTTCATTTTGAGAGAGCCCTCCAGCGGGATACTTCCGAAAGACCACCGAAACTTGAACGACTGATATGCCCTGGCTTGAGACTGTAGAATGCACCAGGGCAGAGTTTACCTAGACTGCGACGACGTTGCTATATGCGACTTTACTCAGCGAGAGTCCGTTCCTCGACCTGGCAAGAAGGGGGCCGGGCCTTCGTTTTCGATAGAAGCACCATACAGGACAGAGGCGACCTTGGAAACCGGCAACCGCTCTCACCAACCAGGCACCAGTTCAACCGCGCCTCACAGGATTTGCGAGGGCTGAAAGAGGTCTGCGAGGCGGCCTGCGACGGTCCATAAGCCGGTGCTGCGGTGCTCTCACACAGGGGCAAAGGCATTAAATTTGCCCCTATATTGAATTGAGCAGAGAGACGCGGCGAGCAGCCAACTCTTGTCGATCTGACTCATCAGTGACTATAATCAGCACTGGAGCACTCTCGGAGGCTCTCATCGTCGTTCTCATTTGCATTTCTTCAGAGCCAAGTTTGCCCGTTGCGGTTCAGCCCATGCGTAAGGCAAAACTGGTGGAAAAGGGAAACGCCCCTGTGACCCAACCGGCCAAAGTTGATAATTCAGAGTTGAGCCCGTCTCGTCAACACGACTCTTCCTCGGGCTCGCATTCAGAACAACTTCGGAAGGACCTATGGCTGACAAAAGTGGACGACCTGGTGCTTCTCCTTACCGATGGAGGAAAACGGCACCTACTGCGTCTGCAGCCAGGGCGCCTATTCCACTCCAATTTGGGAAAGGTTCAGCATGACGAACTCCTTGACCTTCCGTACGGCACTACCGTCTTCAGTCACCTGGGCCACGCCATGCTGCTGCTGGAACCCTCACTGGACGACCGGATGACGCGGATCAAGAGGAACACGCAGATCATCTTTCCAAAAGACGCAGCTATGATCGTGCGCCGTTTGAATCTGAGGGCGGGCAGCCGCGTGGTCGAAGCAGGTACGGGCAGCGGGGCTCTCACGATTGCGCTGGCTTGGGCGGTCGCTCCTGGCGGACGTGTTTATTCCTACGAGATCAGGGAGGATCACATTCGGGTTGCGCGCAGCAATTTGGAGAAGATGGGACTCTTGCAACATGTGGATCTGCACTCAGCCTCGATTCTGCACGGATTCAACCAGACAGATGTTGACGCCCTGGTCTTGGATCTGCGAACTCCCTGGATTTTTCTGGAACAGGCCCGCCGAGCACTCCGCCCCGGTGGCTTCTTTGTCTCCCTTGTACCCACCACAAATCAGGTCGGCGATCTCTTGAACGGGCTCGAAGAATCGGGGTTCGCCGACATCGCAGTTGAAGAGGTCCTCGTTCGCAACTATAAGCCTGTACCCGACCGCCTCCGTCCCGACGACACGATGGTCGGTCACACCGTGTACCTGATTTCGGCAAGGCCCGTTGTGGATGCGGAAGACACACGCCGGTGGCTTTCTGAAGAGCGCAAG
>VYDA01000454.1:0-14374 GCA_009843665.1 Caldilineaceae bacterium SB0675_bin_29
GAACAGCGTGTTTGCATTGGCAAGGCTGTTTGCCCGCATAATTGCGGCGACAGAGGTGCCGTTGTTAAAAGCGATGCGGCTGAGCGTATCGCCCAGTTGCACTTCGTACCAGAAACCTCCTCCACTGGAAGGAGTACCAGCGGTCGTACCTCCGCCGCCTCCGCCGCTTGTGCCTGAACCGGGAATGCACAGCTGCTGGCCTATATAGACGTAGGAGGTCACGGAAACTCCGTTGGCCTGGGCCAGGTTCTGAATCGATACCCCGTAGTTGACGGCGATGCCGGAGAGCGATTCGCCGGCAACGACGTTATGGGTACGGGCACAGGTAGTAGGCTGTGAAGGGGCTGCCTGCTGACCTGTCGTAGGGATCCGCAGGCTTTGGCCGACAAAGATCTGGTTCGGATCAGCGATGTTGTTGGCAGTAACCAGGGCTTGGAGAGAAACGCCATAGTTGGCGGCGATACGGGAGAGGGTCTCGCCGGCCTGCACGACGTGCGTAGTGTACCCGGTTGTTTGAGGATTCACATTGACCAGCAGCGATGCTGCCGTAACCGACTGCGGCAGCAAGGAGAAAAGCAAGACCGTCGCGACCGAAATCAGCCAAATGCGACGGGACGCTCTTAGCTGAGTAATACCTGCACGCATATGTAACTCCTTATTCAAATCCAACTTAAGTCAAGCAGGAAAGATCTTTGGCATCAGACTAATTATTCTGCACCGTTTCCGCATTGAAGACAAGACGAAATCAGTTCTTCCATCAACGCAATGCCGACGCGAATGCCACGATAAAAGTTCGGTAGGTGGAGCTTTTCATTCGGTGCGTGGAGATTATCATCCGGGAGACCGAAGCCCATGAAAAGAATGGGGATTGCGAGCGATTCCTGGACTACGGTGGCAATAGGTATTGAGCCTCCTTCGCGACTGAAGACCGGTTCAACGCCAAAGACTCTGTTGTATGCCCTGGATGCGGCCTGCATTTCGGGCACATCCAGGGGCACTACCGTGGCAGGCGCGTGCTGGAGGGTGTTCACAACTACCTCAATCGTAGGAGGCGCAATCTGCTTTAGAAACCGTTCGATCATGGGCCCAATGGCAGAGGATTGCTGGTCGGGAACCAGTCGACAACTGACTTTGGCGCAGGCTTCTTCAGGGATGACAGTCTTGAAGCCGTCACCGATAAAGCCACCCCACATTCCGTTGATTTCCAGTGTGGGCCGGGCGCCAATCCTTTCGGTTATTGTGAATCCCTCTTCGCCCCAGGCCGCGGGCACACCTGTCTCTTGCAACAGTTCTGCCTCGCCATAGGGGACTTGCGCGAGGGCGGTTCGTTCGTTTACGGTCAAGGGTTGAACGTCTTCATAGAATCCCGGAACAGCAACCCGACCGGCGCTGTCATGGAGCCTCGCGAGCAGGGCGCTCAGGGCCTGGTTTGGGTTGTGGACGGCGCCGCCGAACATGCCGCTGTGGAGGTCCTGGGAGGGACCCCTGACCGTTATCTCGCCGGCCCATATGCCCCGCAGCCCGTAGATGATCAGTGGCTGGTCAGGAGCCAGAATGTGCGTGTCGGAAATGAGGCATACATCGGCGGCGAGTTTTTCAGTCTCTGAGGGCAGGTAGTCGGCCAGGGCCTGGCTGCCGACCTCCTCTTCGCCTTCGACAAGGAACTTCACGTTTAGTGGCAGCGCGCCTGACGTGGCCAGGAGAGCTTCGATGGCGGCGACATGGGCAAAAAGCTGCCCTTTGTCATCAGACGCCCCGCGGGCAAACAGATCGTCTCCGCGCAAGGTAGGCTCAAATGGCGGCGAAATCCACATTTCTTCCGGGTCTACGGGCTGGACGTCGTAGTGGCCATAGACCAGGACTGTGGGGGCGTCGTCTCCTGCGTGCAACCAGTCAGCATAGACAATGGGATGGCCGGCGGTGGGGATAATCTCCACGTTTTGCAGACCGACGGACGTCATTTTCCGAGCCAGCCACTCCGCGGCTCGCTCTACGTCGGCTTTGTGCTGCGGCAGGGTGCTGACGCTTGGAATGCGCAACCAGTCGCTCAGTTCGTCGAGCTGGTTCTTTTGGGCATTCTGGAGATAGGTGTCGAGACTCGAGTCGAAAATGGCATTTCCGTTCCGGTTCATGGAGAGGGGCCTCCAGTGGCTCTTAGAGAGCCGTTTTGACACTCCGTGGATTGTCGTGAAATGTTTGCTGAGCGAGGTCGGGAAGCGAGCCCGGAGTTCCTATCAGCCTGGAAGTTCGACGACAACGTACTCCTGGTCGACGGATACCTCGAAGGTTTCCGCGGTGTAAGGGCCCGGTTGATAGGTTGAAGGGATATTGTCTGCGGTTGCAACTTCAACTTCGTAGCGGCGTGTGCGAACGGAGGCGGGGTCCACCCAGGACTGGCCGGTGGTTACATCGTATTCCCAGCCGTGCCAGGGGCAACGAAGGATCTCGCCACGCCTTTCGTACCTGTATTCGCCTCCGGGCTTGTCGGCCATCACGAAACCGGTGAGCCTGCCTTCGCAGAGGGGACCGCCCTGATGGGGGCAGATATTGCGGAGAGCGTAGAACTCCCCCTTGATGTTGAAGACGCCAATGGAGCGTCCGCCGACTTCGACGATTTTGCGTTCTCCCGGCGGAATCTCATCTACAGTTGCGACAACGTGTTTTGCCATTTCTCTTTTCTACAGCTTGTACAGTGCGCGGGCGTTTTCGGCCATGAATTTCCGCCGCCGCTCTTTGTCCAGGGGTACGGGAAAGGCTCGGTCGGGGGCGTCGAAGTCCCAGTGCGGGTAGTCGGTAGCGAAGAGCAGACGATCGTCCATGTCCATCTGGCCCAGCAGCTGGCGGAACTGGTCGGGTTTGAACGGCTCCTCCATGGGTTGGGTGCTGACCCAGAAGTGGCGTCGGAAGAGATCGGAAGGCGGTTCTTTCACGTGGGGCACTTCGCTGCCCAGTTTGCGCCATGCGCTGTCCATCCGCCACAGGAGCGGCGGAATCCAGGCGAAACCTCCTTCGATCAACACGAATTTGAGTGTCGGGAACTCCTTCAAGACACCCTCAAAGATCAGGCTAATAATCTGGGACTGGAAGGTCTGGGGCATGCCGCCGTGGTCTTCGATGTAATGGTTTGGGTAGCCCGAGCCTGTGATCGGAACGCCGCCGGCGCCGCCGAAATGAATGGCTATGGGCACGTCGTGGCGACTGGCAGCCTCATACATGGGCCAGTATTTGCGGCGCCCGAGGGGTTCCTTTGTGCGGGCGATGAGCAGTGCGTGGACAAACCCCGGATGGCTGCCCCACTTGTCGATCTCAGCGGCGGAGAGGTGGCCGTCTTCCCAGGGGACGATGATCGAAGCGCGCAGGCGGGGCTCGGGATCGAGCCATTCGGCCAACTGCCATTCATTGGTTGCGCGGGCGAAAGCAGCGCCGAAGGCCAGGTTGCGCTGTTCGCCTGCACCGACAAGCGGGTTGAGGACGCCGATTTCTATGTTCCACCGGTCCAAGAGCTGCTTTTGCAGCAGAGGCAGGTTGGAGCCTGGGGGCGTTCCGTCGCCGGGCCAGGCGTCGTGGCGGGCGGCGTTGGGCATTGCGCGCGGATAGTGGGAGCCGTCGAAGCCGCGCGAGCCGTACGTCTTGTGATAGTCCCGCCACGGGTCGTCCAGATAGCTACGCAGCACGTCATTGGTTGGGAAGTAGATGTGAATGTCGGTGGCTATGATGGCCGTGTCCAAGGGAGCACGGTAGCGGGTACCATGTTGAGCGGAGGCTGCGGGATAGAGTGCATCATGACCGTTCGCCCGGTCACTCGTTACGGTGCCGCTGTCTACAGTGGCGGTCGAGTCGAATTGAACAGTCATGCTCGTCCTCCTATTTTGTCGACAGGTGACGAAAAGTCGGATGCGGGAACGGGTAAGCGTCTCGTCGCCTTGGGGTTTTCTTCACAGCCGGTAAAATGCGCGCGCATTGGCGTTGCAGATCTTGTCACGCTGTTCCGCGGTGAGCAGGTCAAGAAGAATGTCCTGGCTTTCGTGACAATGGGGGTAGTCACTGGCATACATGAGCAGATCTTCACCGCCACACTGGTCGAGAATCTGCGCGAGATGCAGAGGATTGGGCGGCGCGTCCAAGGGCTGAATGGTAAATCGCAGGTGTGAACGCATGTATTCGGAAGGCGGCCGGCGGACGTAAGGCGTATTGTGGCGCAACCCCTTCCATTCTTTATCGATCCGCCACATCAATGAAGGCAGCCAGGTGAATCCCCCTTCGATGAGGGCGACGCGCAGAGAGGGAAAGCGTTCAAATGCGCCCTCGCAGACAAGGCTGATTACCTGGGACTGGAAGACCTGCGCCATGTTGGCGTAATCTTCGATGAAATAGGAGGGCCAGCCGGTCGGCGTGGGGGGATGGCCGGGGGCGCCGCCGTAGTGAATACCGAGCGCGAGGTCGTGCTTGACGGAGGCGGTGTAGATTGGATCGTAGCGGCGATTGCCGTAGGGGGCTTCAGCGCGCGCGGGAAGTATCACCTGCACGAAGCCGGGATGATGGCCCCATCTGTCGATTTCCTTTGCGGCCAGCGGCGGGCTGTGGCTCGGCACGACGATGGATGCCCGCAAGCGGGGCTCTTTTTCGAGCCAGTGCTCCACTTGCCATTGGTTGATCGCGGTGGCGAGAGAGGCGGCCAGGTCCTCGTTGCGTACGCTCTGGACGCGATAGGCGCAGTTCAGTATGCCGACTTCGACGTCGTCGAGGGCGTTGGACTGCACTTCCGCGAGGTCGGGTTTGGGGCTGCTGCCCGCGCGGGCTGCGGTGGGTACGTTTTCGGGGTAGTCGGCGGCGTCGGGGCCGTTGAAGGCAGACTCGCGACAGTAATCGAGCCAGTGATCCGGCAAATAGGGATAGAGGGTCTCCAACTCTGGAATCTCGTTATGGATATCGCAATCGATACGGGCCGGTTCAGACATTGCAGATTCCGTGCAGGAGTGAGTTCAATGTTCGACAGAGACAATCGTACTCGATAATTGTTGAGCGGGCAATAGCTGGTCACCAGTTTCAGTTCAGTCGGCAGGCAGTCCCCACTGTGCTCGGGCCTTATCGATGGGGATGAGCTCCTTGATGCCATGAACAGTGTGGCCTGGGCCGCCCTTTACCCACCTTTCGTCGGCCGGGTCGCTGGCCGGCTGGAAGCGAACGTCGCAACTCAGGCGGAAGCGGTTCGTCAGGTTGGTGGTTGAGGCGTGCATTGTGTGCATGCCGAAGAGGATCACGTCGCCCATGAAGAATTCGCTTGTTTGCCACTCACCGCCGAATTTCTCGACGATCTCCATTGGATCCTTGGTGAACCAGCCGTCGATGCCGTCTCGATCGACGTCCATGCGGCCGTATGTATCGCGGATGCGAGCGAAGCTGGGCAGGTTGTGGGAACCCCTACAAACCGCCAATGTGCCGTGGTCGACGGGCGTATCGCCAAGCGGAATCCAAACGGTGTGAAGATTGCCCGATCCGCGGCCCATGTAGACGAAGTCATAGTGTGCGCCGGTGTACTGCTCGTTGCCGACGGCGCGCAGCCACTTGTAGTCGAATGTAAGGGCAGGCTCGTCAAAGTAGGCGGCGAAGAAGTCAAAAAGCTCGGTGGACTGAATGGCGGCCAGAACATGCTCGTGGTAAGCGATCCGTCTCATCTTAGCGCCACGCCCGCCCCTGGGCATCACGCCGTCGAGAAAGGGAGCATCCGGGGTCAGCACATTCTGTTCGTGCATGTAGTGCAGAATCGTGGATCGGGCCTGCTTCACCTTCTCCCGGTCGATCAGTCCACGAAGGAGGAGATAGCCGTCCTCTGCCATTTGCGCGTGCAGAGCCTGAATGTCGGACAAGAGGTGCTGGCTTTCTTGCAGCGTGCCCAGTGTTCCGTTGGGGTAGGTCGTGTCCCGGTAGCCAAAGCGAATTTTCATTTTTCGATCCTGATTGGTTCCCAGAGCGCTACTGTTCTGAAGCAGTGGAGCAAGTATCCGGGCCTCATAGCCTGTTACTGGACACTTTCTCGAAAATGCCGTACTGCGGGCCCGCGCACAAGGCCCCAGCCGCTCATCCCCAGTGCCACGATTACCAGCGCCATGGCGGCGAATGCGACATCCCGCAAGGCGGCAGTTTGCGCTGAGGCGGCGGCTTCGGTAACGTCTCCGGCGAGAGTCGGCCCGGCATAGACATAGACTCGGCTTGCCCAGAGCGCCCCCAAGGCAGCAACGCCAGAGGTATTTCCCAGGGTCCGGCAGATCACGTTGACGCCACTGACGACTCCCAGTCTTTCTCTGGGTACTGAGCCCATCACCGCGCTGTTGTTGGGCGACTGAAAGATGCCCATTCCCAGGCCCAGGGGTAAGACTCTCAGAACGTAGCCGGGAATCGACGTTTCGGCGGTTAAGGTGCTGACAGTGTAGCAGCCGTATGCCAGGATTACCAATCCTGTTGTGGCGATCAGTCGATAGCCGAAACGGTCTGAAAGCATACCAGAAACGGGCGAGGCCAGGCCGAAAAAGAACATCGTAGCTGTCAACAGTAGCCCGACAACTGTAGGGTCCAGTTGCAAAAGGTTGGTCAGATAGAAAGGGAGGAGGAGCGAAATGCCACCAGAAACGATAAAACTGATCAATCGCATCGACAAATTAAGGTTGAAGAGGGCGTTACGAAAGAGAGACAGGTCGAGGAGAGGCTGGTTTGCGCTCAACCCTGTGCGGATAAACAAGAAAAACATTAGCAGAGAGAGAGCCATCAGGCCCAACATAGCGGGTGACCGGAAGCCAATCCGCTCGCCGAAGGTAAGGAACAGCATGAGCGCCAGCAGACCTGTAGAGAAGGTTTGGAAGCCGAACCAATCAAATTCCTGGCGCCCGGCGGGGCGGGGATCCGGCAAATAAAGCCACGCCAGAATGAAACTGATGCAACCGACAGGCGGGCCAACGAAGAAAATCCAGCGCCACGAGAGATATTCGAGGAGGGCGCCGCCCAAGATGGGGCCGGCGATACCACCGACCGAGACGGTGGCGCTGAAGAGGCCGAGGGCTTTGCCTCGCTCGGAGGCAGGGAATGTTTCGGTCACGATTCCCATACTCAGAGCAGTTGCAAATGCGCCACCGATGGCCTGCAGAACACGGAAAAACAGGAGGAACTGGATATTGGGAGCAAGCCCAGCAAGTACGGAGCTGATGGCAAATGCGATAGTGCCGCTGAGGAAGATGGGCTTCTTGCCCACCATGTCTCCCAGCCTTCCCACGCCCAGCATGATTGCTGTTTGCGTGAGAGAAAAGGAGAGCACGACCCACTGGACGAGCGCAAAGTCGATGTCGAATTCGGTTATGAGCGCCGGCAATACCACCCTGACGACGCCGCCGTCGAAAGAGGCGAGAAAGATGCCTGAACCGAGCGCGGCGAAGATGTGCCACTTGCGCTCGACGAAGAGATTCTCTGTAGACTTTGCCATCGCGTGCGGGAGACCACACCTTTTCGGTAGGATGAGCAGAGCGGACCCAAGGCCGCTGCCAGGAGCATCAGCCGGAAGGCAATGGTCTGGTTTTTATGTTCGCCAGCGGACTTTGGTCGGCCATTAACGACACGAAACAGCTCGGCGGGCGGGGTTCGCAGACGTGAACTCCGAACCCGTCAGGAGGACCTAAGATTTGACGGCGCACGGCCGGGTCAGGGTCCACTCTGGACTCTTTGTAGCGGGGCCCGTGCCTCCAGGATTCCCCATGCGCTCAGAATCAGCGCGATTGCGACAATTGCGAGTGCGGCATAGGTGACGTCACGCAGACCGGCGATCTGGACGGCAGCAGCAGCTTCGGTGACACCACCAATGTAGTCCGGTCCTGCATGTGCGGTAACACGGCTGGCCCAGAGTGCGCCCAAGGCGGCGATGCCGGAGGTACGGCCCAGTGTGCGGGCGATGACGTTGATGCCGCTGGCGACGCCGAGACGTTCGCGGGGGACGGAGCCCATTACGGCACTGTTGTTTGGGGATTGAAACATTCCCATGCCCAGACCCAAGGTGGACACGCGCACAACGTAGCCTAGAATCGACGTGTCAACCCCGAGCGTGCTCACAGCGTAGCAGCCGAAGGCCATCAGAACCAGTCCTGCGCCGGCGATGCGCCTGTAACCGAATCGATCGGAAAGGATGCCGGCGATCGGGGAGGCGACCCCGAAGGAGATTCACGACGTCGTCAAAAGCAGGCCCACGACCACGGGCTCCAGTAGAAGCACATTTGTCAGGTAGAAGGGTAACAGCAGGTAAACGCCTCCGAGAACAATGAAGCTGATGAGGCGCATGGACAGGTTAAGGCTGAACTGTGCGTTCCTGAAGATGGCCAGATTGAGCAGCGGCTCGTTCACGCGTCGTTCCGTACGCATGAACAGAGCGAAGGTCAGCAGCGAGAGTACAAACAGTCCCAACATGGCAGGAGAGCGGTAGCCTGCGCGCTGACCGAAAGTCAGAAATAGCATGAAGGTCAACATGCAGGCAGCCAGAGAGGCCGCGCCGGTCCAGTCGAAGCGCTGGCGGCCGCTGGGGGCGGAAGCCGGCATGTAGCGCCACGCGAGGTAGAAGCTGACGCAACTTATGGGAATACCAATGAAAAAGATCCAGCGCCACGACAAGAGATCCAACAGTACACCGCCCAAGAAGGGCCCGGCTATACCGCCCAGTGAGACACTGGCGCTGAATACGCCGAGCGCTTTGCCGCGCTCGGAAGCGGGGAAGATTTCCGTCAGGATGCCCATGCTGAGGGCGGTTGCGAAGGCACCGCCGACGGCCTGGAGCACTCGAAAGAGGAGGAGGAGCTCGATATTCGGCGCCAGCCCGGCGAGGACGGACCCGACCACAAAGGCCACGGTTCCGCCGAGAAACACCGGCTTCTTTCCAATCATATCTCCCAGCCGTCCCACGCTCAGGACAATTGCTGTTTTTGTAAGCGTAAAGGAAAGAACGACCCACTGAACAAGCGTGAAGCCGACTTGAAGTTCGGTCACCAGGGTGGGGAGAATGACGGCAACGATGCTGATTTCCAGTGAGTCCACGAAGACACCGGTGCCGAGCGCGCCGAAGATGAGCCACCTTTGCCTGGGGGTAAGAGTGTCAGCAAGATTAGTCATGAATCAGAGAGTGATCGAAGGTTCACGCATCGGTCGCCGGAGGCACTGTATCCCGGTCAGAGGGGGCTGGCCTGTGCAGACGCGATCGTATGCCATAGAGCCGCCTACGATGAAGCCCGTATTGGGCGTGACGACGTACGGGAATGCAGCGTTTCCCACGCGATCAGCGCCAAGGTGACGCCGATCAGGACTAAGGCGGCGTAGGAGACGCTCTGGAGTGCCGCGATCTGGGCAGCAGGTGCGGCCTCGGTGACGACGCCGTTGAATTCCGGCCCGGCTTTGACCTGCACGCGGTGGGCCCAGAGGGTACCCAGTACGGCTACGCCGGCGGCGCGTCCCAGAAAGCGTCCAATCGTGTTTGTGCCGCTGGCAATACCAAGCCGCTCGAGCGGCACGGAGCCCATAACCCCGCTGTTTGTAGGCGAATGTGAGATCCCAAAGCCCAAGGCTACAGGTGCGACGCGCAGAACGAAATCCAGAGCCGAACTTGAGGCATTGAGTGTGCCAACAGTGTAGCTGCCGAGGGCGAGAACGGCCAAGCCCACACCGGCAACGGGGCGGAACCCGAACCGATCTGTAAGCGCGCCGGAAACGAGCACGGCCACGCCGAAACAGATCCAGAAGGCTGTGAGGAGCAGGCCGGCAAGCAAGGGTTCGATCAGCAGGATGTCCACGAGATAGAAGGGAAAAAGAAACCACAGACCACCAATCGTGATGTTGGTGAGGATCCGTATCGACAGGTTTACATTGAATTGCGGGCTGTTGAACAGTGACAGGTCGAGAAGAGGTTCATTTACCCGCGCCTCATTGCGGACAAACTGCCAAAATGAGTAGATTGAGACGGCGAACAACGCCAGGATGGTAGGAGAACGGAAGCCAAGGCGGTTGCCGAAGGTCAGGCAGAGCCTGAGTGTCAGGAGACCCGTAAACAGCAAGAAAGAGCCTTCCCAGTCGAACCTCTGCCGGCCGGTTGTGCGAGACGCAGGCAGATAGCGCCAGGCCAGTATGAGGCTGATCAGGCTGAATGGTTGCGCTACGAAAAAGATCCAGCGCCACGACAGAGCGCCAAAGATGAAGCCCCCCATCATGGGCCCGAGGATACTGCCGGCCGCGAAGATGGCACCGAATACGCCCAACGCTTTGCCCCGCTCAGCAGGGGGGAAGGTCTCGATCACGATGCCATAGTTCAAAGCGATTGCGAATGCCGCGCCGACTGCCTGCAGCACGCGAAAGAGAATCAGCAGTTCGATTGTTGGCGCGAGACCGGGGAGGATCGAGGTGACCATAAAGGCGATAGTGCCAGCGAGGAAGACAGGTCGCTTGCCGAGCATATCCCCCAAACGACCCACTATGGGCATAACCGAGACTTGGACGAGGGTGTAGGACAGGAGCACCCATTGACCGGTGGCGAAGTTGATTCTGAATTCGCGCACGATATCGGGTAGAACGACGGCTGCGGAGTTGAAAATAAGCGAAGCCATGAAGATGACGCCGGCCAGCGCGGCCAGAATCCTCCATTTGTGCTCGTTTGAAGTCGTGTCCAAGGACGGTACCTCAGTGCTTGAGAGAGGGGAAGGCCCAGGCCGCTCAGGGCTAAGAGGCCTCGGCTGGGCGGGGTTAATCCTTGTGCGCTGCGCGTCGGGTGATTGTCAGCAGACTGGTGGGCTGGATAGATCGACCGTCTATCAGTGAGAGGACGCGGTCCGGCCAGCGCACCTCCAGCGCGATGATTCTGCTTTCGGGTGGCAATCCAAAGTGCTGGCGGGCGCTGCGGCCGGACAGGTAACCGGCGGCGGCGTGCACGCTGCGGCGATAGATGCCGGTCGAGGTATGCAGGAGAAGCTCGGCACCCAGCGCGCGTGTGTTACCGCTGCCGGGATGGCGCAGATCGACGAGCAGGGACCGGCCGCTGCAGAGCTGGTTCTCGAACAGTTGGGATGGGGAACGCAGGTTGTTGATCAGCACATCGAGATCGCCATCGCCGTCGAAGTCGGCCATGCTCATACTGCGGCCGCCGGCAGTGCTGTTGAGCTTCCATTCGGGGGCGGGTGTGAAGCGATTGCCGCCGTCGTTGCGATAGGCCTGATTTTCCTCGACGAGCTCATCCCCCGGCAGGTGACGGAAGATCTCCATTGCGGTCATACCGTTGACGACATACAGATCGAGTAGACCGTCCTGGTCGATATCGCCAAATTGGGCGGACCAGCTCCAGCCGCTGAAGGGGATCTGCCAGGTCTCGGCCTGGTCGGACCAGGCATCGCCCTGCCGTTGCTGGAGGACGTTAGCCATCACCTGTGGGGCGTCTTCGGGGCTGGGGGGAGGCATGGTCTCCATAACGGGCAGCCACTGGCGCATGATTTCGGGTTCTTTAGAGTACGGGTGCATGTCTGCGGCGAAGAGCTCCAGCCGGCCGTCGTTGTCGATGTCGCCGCTGTCGAAGCTCATGGTGCTAAAGGTTGTGGTGGCGAACGGGTCGGCTGCGGGCCAGCTGCCGTCGCGCTGGCCAAGGAAGACGGCGTCGTGTACATCGAAATCGTTGCCCACGAGGATGTCAAGGCGGCGGTCTCCGTTCAGATCCTGTAGTTGCAGCGCGAGCCCCTGGGCACGGGATGCAAGGCGTGTTGGCAGGAATCGTCCGTTTGCGTGTTCGTAGATGAAGACGCCGTTTTGATCGGTTGCGTCCAGTGCGCGACGCCCTATTTGCTTCTCCAGCGAGGCGTCGTAGGAGGCGGTAACAAGATCGAGGTCGCCATCTCTGTCAAGGTCACCCCATTGGAGGGAGTAGGCAAACCCGCTTACGCCCAGTAGACGGGCAGGCTCTTGCTCGCTGGCGAAGGTGGTGGGACCGGGATCGCTCCCGAGATTTCTCCAGTAGAGTAGATTGCCTGTGCGGCTGGTGGCGGTGATGTCTAGCCAGCCGTCGCCATCTACGTCAACGAGCGCGAGCCCGCGCAGGCTGCCTTCGAGCAGAAGTTGGGGGCGGAAGTTCCAGTTGCCTTCGTTCCAGAAGATCTGATTGGGGCCGAGCAGGTTGGCGAGGACGAAGTCTTCGTCGCCATCGTTGTCGAGGTCGCCGACGGCGAGGCCGGCGCCGTTGCTGGTGAAGTAGGTGACACGCTCGAAGGCGGTACCGGTGACGTGGGGGAGTTCATGTTCTGCGAAGCTGCCGGTGCAAGGGCGAGCTTGCGCGCCGGAGGCTGTGCGGAGATTCAATGGGTTTACTGTGATGCTGAGTGAGTCTGAGAGCGCACTGTAGGAAGTCGAGCCTTGCAGATTGTCAAAGCCGAGACCGGGTGAACAGGCGCAGAGGAGAAGTGCTGCGACAAGAAGGGCAGGAAAGATAGTGCGCATGTTTGGCCGCTTTTGCTTCCTAGCCCTTCATTCCCGTCAGCGAGATTCCTTCGATGAAAGTACGCTGGGCGAAGAAGAAAGTTACGATGATTGGGAGGGCGACGAGTGTGCTCACGGCCATCAGGTAGGGGATGCCGTTGCTGAAATTTCCGACGTCGTTGGCACGCCGGGACAGTTGTTCGATTCCCAGAGCCAAGGGGTAGCGATTTTCGTCACGCAGGTAGATCAGCGGACCCAAATAGTCGTTCCAGGCCCAAAGGAATCGGAAGAGGGCGACGACGGCGAGGGCCGGTTTGGTGAGTGGGAGGATGATGCGGAAGAGAATGCCGAATTCGCTGGCGCCATCGATGCGGGCGGCGTCTGAAAGTTCTTCGGGAAGGGTCATGAAGAACTGACGAAGCAGGAATACGATGTATGGATGGCTGAACAGGGCGGGTACAACCAGAGGGCGGTAGGTGTCCAGCCAGCCTAGCCACTTAAATGTGATAAAGAGGGGGACCATGGTCACTGCCCAGGGCAGCATCATGGTCATCACCACCAGCCAGAATATTGTATCCCGCCCCGGCCAACGGATGCGAGAGAAGCCATAGGCAACGATTGTAGAGGAGAGCACGGTAAACGCAACGGCAGGTACGGTATAGAAGACAACCGAATTGACGGCGTACTGTGTAAAAGGAAGGATTTGCCAGCCGTTGATGAAGTTTTCCGGATGGATAGGAAAGGGCAACAGGATCGGCGGCATCGTGTAAACTTGCGAGTCTACTTTCAGCGCCGAGCTGATCATCCAGTAAAGAGGAAAGGCGAAGCTGAGTGTGAGAGGGACCAGCACCGCGTACTTAATGACTTCAAGCAGGACTGTCTGCCAGCGATTGCCTGCGTCACGGTAATGGCGCGGAACAGGCCTCGTTGTGGTCTCCGATGCGATAGTGGTCATTTCTCACCGCCGTAATAGACCCAGCGGGCCGATGTCTTAAAAATGATGAGTGAGAAAACTACGATAATCAGGAACAGTATCCAGGCCAAGGCGGACGCCTTGCCCATTCTCAGGTATTCGAAGGCATTACGATAGAGATGGATCAGATAGAACTCTGTCGAGTTCATGGGGCCGCCCTCGGTAAGAAGCCAGGGGACGGTAAACTCCTGGAAGGCGACGATCAGCCCCATTATCAGATTGAACAGGATAATTGGTGAGGTCAGTGGAATGGTGACGTTGCGGAATCTGTGCCACAGATTGGCCCCGTCGACAGTCGCGGCCTCGTAGAGAGAGCGAGGGACATCCTGCAGCGCAGCCAGGAATATGACAACAGCAGCCCCTTGTGCCCATATCGCGACGAGGATCAGTGAGGGCTTGGCCCAGCCCGGGTTGGAGAGAAAAGGGATGATGGGCAGGCCGAAATAGCGAAGGACACCGTTGATGGCGCCGTATTGGACGTTCATCAGAAACTGCCACACCATGGCCGATGCCACCGCGGGAACAATCGACGGGACGTAGATTACGCTGCGGAAGAAGGAGCGGGCGACGATCCTGGAGTTCAACATATTTGCAATGATAAAAGCCGCGCCGACACCGAATGGAACGCTGAGCCCCACATAGAAGAGCGTGTTGTACATCACGTTCCAGAAGTGCGGATCGTCAAAGAAGAGGGTCAAATAGTTTTTGGCCCCGAGAAAGACAGGGGGTCTCAGCAGGTCGTAGCGGGTGAGGCTGTAAAACAGTGACGACAGAAGAGGATAGATCGTAAAGAGAAGAAAACCCAGAGCCCAAGGTGAGACGAACAACAGTCCCAGACGCAGGTTGCGCCACTCCTGCGGCGTATAACGGCTGACCTTTTCTGTGCTGGCTGCCATACGAGATTCCTTCTCTTTTCCAGGCAGTTAGCGGCCA
>VYDA01000454.1:14384-16187 GCA_009843665.1 Caldilineaceae bacterium SB0675_bin_29
GGGTGTTATCAAGTCACGGTAGACTTGCTCGCGAAGATCCCAAAGTTGCGTATTAACGAACCAGTGGATCGGCGAACGACGTCCCACGATCCAGTCGGTTACTTCCTCGATGTTTTCAATGTAGAAACGCAGTCCAGGGAAGGTGTCTACATCGATCGTGGGCAACCATGACTGGATGCCCATAATCCAGCCGACTTCGTGGAAAATGATATTGAGCGGCTCTTCAGTGTGGAGGAATTCAGCAACTTTGAAAATTCCATCCGGGTTTTTGCCGTCGCGGTAGATCTGTACCATATGAGGACCGGTAGCCATGATCTTTGCGCCCTCGCGGAAGGCGGGTACGGGCGCCCAGGTGGCCCGATTGTGGACAGCCACCTCCGGCTTCTGGATTGTAGTCTCGCCAGCGTGCCAATATCCTTCAATAATCATGGATTGGACTTCGGCATTGAAGGCTGCGCCCCAAGTGCCCTGCCCCTCGACGGAGCGGAGGCCGGCGAAGTTGTCGGGGCCAATGAAGCGGAAGAATTCGGCCTGCGTTTCGATTCCTTGGGCCATCAACTCGTGGTCAAGGTGGAAGGTCTGTTCTTCGTCATTCCACCAGGTGTGACCATAAGAGGTGGCGATGAAGTCGGGTTCACCGGCCATGGCGTCAATGGGGTCAAGACCGATGCGGAGGACATTACCGCCGTCGTCAAACTGTGAGAGCTCCTTGTGCCATTCCATGACGCCTTCCCATGTCAACGGCGGGTTGTCGGGGTCGAGGCCGGCCTCTTCAACGTGCTGGGCATTGTAGTTCAACCCATACCAGAGGAACGACTCGATGGAAGGTACGCCGATGAGATCGGCACCGTAGAATCCTCCCTGCCAGACGGCGTCGACCACTTCGTTCGGGTCGATGATCTCACTGGAGTCCACCATATCGTTGACCGGTAGACAAACGCCGCGGGACCAGAGGCCGGGATAGTCCATGTTGGATCCGCCATCCGGAGGATCCCCGGCTGCCAGCGCGGTCAGAACGGCCTCATTGTTGGTACTGCCGCGATAGTCCAAGGTAGTGTTTTCGCCGATATGCGCCTGAAAGCTTTCGAGCTGGGAGATTGACTCCACAGCGGGGTCAAGATTGCCCCAGGCATACCACCAGGAGATGGTCTGGGGTTCGGCGGCCATGGCGTCATCGCCTTCCGAGGCGGCTGGGGCAGCACCAGGTGCGGCGCAGGCGGCCAGAGCGGCAGAGCCGGCGACAAGGCCGGTGGTGCGCAGGAAGTCTCGGCGGCTAATGGTTTGTCTTGTCATGCAATTTTCCCCCTGAGTTGGATTGCTGAGCGATTCTTTCTTGTTATTTTCTATGGCTGGAATGCTTTGAACGGTCAGACAAGGATGTTCTCTTTGCCAGGACGGCACCAACACACCGTCACAGGGAAGCAACCATTCTGCTGCAGGTTCACTGGCTCGCAGAAACGGGTCGTTGGCGCTTACCAGCCACCATGTGCAGGGGACACACAATTGAGACTGGCAATTGGAGAGATTCCCAGGCAGGTGGAGCACCTCTGGCACAGAGTCTGATACGGGCTCAAATGCCAGGCGATGCAATGTCCAGAGGATTATATCAGATGGCGACTCGGTGACGAAAAAATTGAGTGCTTCAGGCAGGGTAATCGCATCCTTTTGGGATAGAACTCCCTAGAAATCGTCAGTTTTCCAACCGGCACGGTAACGTTTGGCAGAAATGCCGGTTTGGGCGTTTTTCTGTCTGCGTAAGAGGTTGAGAGCTATTCGGCGCAACATGGTCAAGTTATGCTGCGC
>VYDA01000184.1:0-8060 GCA_009843665.1 Caldilineaceae bacterium SB0675_bin_29
GAACGCGCTGGCGAGGCGAAAGCGCTGCCGAAGACGACGCTCTGGCAGAGGGGCTGCTGAACGATCCCAAGGAGCGGGCCGAGCACGTAATGCTGGTCGATTTGGGACGCAACGATCTGGGACGTGTGTGCAAGTATGGCACAGTCAGAGTACCGGAAATGATGGTGATCGAACGCTACAGCCATGTCATGCACATCGTCAGCGATGTCCAGGGGGAGCTGGCGCCCGGACACGATGCAATTAGCCTGTTAAAGGCAACGTTTCCGGCAGGCACAGTCAGCGGGGCACCAAAGGTGCGGGCGATGGAGATCATTGAAGAGTTGGAAGGACGGCGGCGCGGGCTGTATGCGGGCGCGGTCGGCTACATCGACTACGACGGCACCATGGACACCTGCATCGCCATACGCACGATCGTGATGCAGGGCAAGACCTGCTACCTACAGGCGGGCGGCGGTGTTGTCGCCGACAGCGATCCTACCTATGAGTGGGAAGAAACGCTAAACAAGGCCAAAGCGCTATCGGCTGCGGTTCAGCGAGCCGAAGAGGGTTTAGATAACTGAGACTACGCGGAAGCCAATTGTCTCCAGACTTTCATGAAATACCGGGAGGGGAAAATGACACAGAGGAAGCGGATTCTCACCGGCGACCGTCCAACTGGCAAACTGCACGTTGGCCACTATGTAGGCAGCTTACAGCACCGGCTGGCTTTCCAGGAGGAGTACGAATGCTTCTTCATCATAGCCGACCTCCACATGCTGACTACGAAGCCATCCAAAGAGGATATCGCGCAGATCGGCGAAAACGCCCGCGAGATCGTTCTCGATCACCTCGCGATTGGTATAGACCCGGACAAGACATCGTTCTACCTGCAGTCGGCCGTTCATGAGATCTACGAGATGCACCTGATTCTCAGCGGCATGGTAACGGTCGAGCGCTTGCAACAACTGCCCACAATTAAAGATATGGCCGCGGCGGCCGAAATGGAGCAGATGCCTTACAACCTGCTCGGGTACCCTGTGCTGCAGGCGGCCGACATTCTGATGCCGCGAGCGCACATGGTGCCGGTAGGCAAAGACAACGAGTCCCATATTGAAGTCAGCCGACAGATTGCACGACGTTTCAACAACGCCTATTCCGAAGTCTTTCCTTTGCCGGACGCATACATCGTTGGCGGCACGCTCGTAGGCACCGACGGACAGGCCAAGATGAGCAAGAGCCTGGGCAATGCAATCCTGCTCAGCGACGACTCGGCCACGGTCAGGAAGGGTGTTATGAGCATGTATACAGACCCCAATCGCATTCGCGCCGATATTCCCGGCACTGTCGAAGGCAACCCGGTCTTCAGCTATCATGACACCTTCAATCCCAACAAGGAGGAGGTGGAAGATTTGAAAAGCCGGTACCGAGAGGGCGCCGTTGGTGACGTGGAGGTGAAGACGAAGCTGTACAACGCCCTGGAAGACTTCCTCGAACCGATCCGTGAACGGCGAGCTTACTACGCTGATCAGACCGGATTCACCGACCATCTGATCTACGAAGGCACGCAGCGGGCCCAGGCCGAGGCCCGGCAGACGCTTATGGAAATGAGGAAGGCGATGGGATTGACGGGAGTGTGGAATCGGATCCGCCGCTCGAATGAGCGCCGCCAAAAGAGGCTCGCGAAGGCTTAGCTGGAAAACAGGTGAAAGGAGCGGGGCAATGATCGCCGTCATCGACAATTACGATAGCTTCACGTACAATCTGGTTCAGTTTCTGGGCGAAATCGTCAATGAGACCCCTCTTTCCGGTGGGGAGGAGGCCAATCGGATTCAGGTATGGCGCAACGATGCCATTGAAATCGAGGAATTGATCGAGAAACGGCCGAACCACATCATAATCAGCCCCGGCCCGGGCACACCGCAGCAGGACAGCGGCGTCAGCAACGATGTAATCCGTCATATGGGCGACCGGACGCCCATTCTTGGCGTCTGTCTCGGCCAACAGTGCATTGGGCACGTTCATGGCGGCAATGTTGAGCGGGCCCCGCGGTTGATGCACGGTAAAGTCAGTCCGATTCATCACAAGGGGACGACTCTTTTTCAAGGGATTCCCAGCCCATTTACCGCCACCCGATATCATAGTCTGATTGTGGAGGAGCCGCTGCCTTCAGAACTGAAAGCTACAGCCCACACAGTCGAGGGCGAACTGATGGGCGTACAGCACCGGTCAAACCCAATCTTTGGCGTGCAGTTTCACCCGGAGAGCATTTTGACGGAATACGGGCACGATCTGTTGCGAAACTTCCTGAGTGTATGACCGATGAAATTGGTATGAGCGCATGGACACAGGCCGTTCACGCCTATATGACCGGCGCCGCCTCCAGCCGCTTTCGGAATCAGGAGGTGGTCATCACGGATCATTGGCAAGGGAGAGACAATCTACTCTGGCGAACTCACTGCGAAGACGGCAGTGATGCTGTCTTGAAGATGTTTACGGACGCCGGCCAGGCGCGCAGCCGGCGGCAGTTCAGCGGCCAGGAGCAGTTTGCACCTGCAGGTCTAGCGCCGGAGCCGCTCTGGTATGATCGCTATCCGCACGGACTGCCGCGTCAGATCTTGGTCTACCGCTGGGCGGAAGGAGTGTCGCTGGCGCTGTCAGACCGCTTCCATCGCTTCGCTCACGCCGATGCAGTGGCCCGGGTCCACTGTGCCAGTAGGGACGACGTTCAGCGATTCAGCCCGCACCCTTTCAATCTGCTCACGTTCTGGCAAATATGGCAGTCGGGGGAGGCCCCGCTGCTTGAGTGGACAACTGCCGCACCGGCGCCTCTGTTGACCGAGCATCTTTCGTCGCTTTGGGCAGCTGCGCACCGATTGATGGACACGGTGCTGCCTCTGCTCGGGGAGACGCCCCCGTCACCGATCCACGGTGACTTGAGGGTCGAAAACGCTCTGTTTCAAAAAGGCAAGGCCATTCTGGTGGACTGGGAGTTATTCGGATTGGGCGACCCGGCCCAGGAAATTGGCCGTTTCCTCTTTTTCGGGGGAGACGATTGGACGGATGAAAACCATGACGACTGGTGGGACATGTATTGCCGTGGCAATACCGATCCCGGTTTGTCGGATCGAGTCGACATATACTTGCGGCTGTTCAGTTCACAGGCAGTGACCTATTTGCTGGAAGGCATTCGACAAAAGGCCGTACCGCCAGTCTCTGTTTCGGATCCCGATGCAGAGAGTTCCCAGTACCAGTCCTTTCTCATCAGCGCCTTAACGACTGCTCTGCGCCGCTCGTTGACACAATGGGGCCTGTCCCCATTAGGTAATGGAGACAGCGATTTTCTGGCAGAAGAAATCGGCTACTTGACAAGCAGTCGGTAGCCAGCAAAGTAAACCTCCGCAACCCCCGTCAACCGGTCTGTAGAGGTTTGTTGAAGTAATTTTGTAGCCGTTCGAGATGATAGGAGAAAAACTAATGGCATCACCCATACATGATGCACTAGAATCCATTTTCGCCGGGAAAGATCTGGATGCCGACGCAGCCGACGCGGCGATGACACAGATCATGAGCGGTCAGGCGACAGATGCGCAGATAGGCGCGTTTCTTTCGGCGTTGCGCATGAAGGGAGAGCGCGTGTCGGAAATTACAGGCTGCGCACGGGCGATGAAGCGCGTTGCCGTGCCGGTTCGACCTACTCTAGACGGACAACGCCTCCTTGACACCTGCGGTACGGGCGGTGATCAGACCGGCACGTTCAACATCAGTACAACCGTTGCATTTGTCGTCGCGGGGGCCGGCGAAAAGGTGGCAAAACACGGCAACAGGTCTGCCAGCAGTCAGTGCGGCAGCGCTGATGTGCTCGAAGAGTTGGGCGTCCGATTGGACCTGGGCCCTGAACAGGTCGCAGAGTGCATCGAGGACGTTGGCATCGGCTTTCTGTTCGCACCGCTGTACCACCCCGCAATGAAGTACGCCATTGGCCCGCGCAGGGAGCTGGCGACTCGCACTGTTTTCAACATCCTCGGTCCGCTGACAAACCCGGCCAATGCCACGCACCAGGTAATCGGCGTACCCAGCATCGATTTGACATCGCAGATGGCGGAAGTCTTGGGGGAGATGGGCAGCACTGCTGCAATTGTAGTCCATGGCACTACTGATGACGGGCGCGGCGTGGACGAGTTGATCACGAATGGAATAAATCACATCAGCCATCTGCGCAAAGGTGAAGTCAGAATAAGTGAACTATCTGCGACCGATCTCGGTCTTTCGTCCGCGTCGCTCGACGACTTGGTTGGGGGCGACGCAGGCACAAACGCCGCTATCACCCAGGGAATCCTCAATGGTGAACTGCACGGCCCCAAGCGGGATGTGGTACTATTGAACGCGGCGGCGGCCTTGGCAACCGAGAACGGTGACTGGGAGGCAGGGCTGACTGCTGCGGGAGAATCGATCGACAGCGGCGCAGCGCAGGACTCGCTAACCAGGTTTATCGAAAAGACGCAGGGCTTCAGCGGAAACCAATAGCAAAATGGCCAGGTTTTCACAGTTGGAGATCAGCAAACACAAGGGCCAGGTCCTTGACAGGATCATGGCCTGGAAGCGCCAGGAGGTGGCACGTCAGATGGAGGATGTGCCTCTGGCCGAACTCAAGGCCCTTGTGTCGTTAGCCGAGCCGCCTCTGGATTTCGCAGCCGCACTTACGGCCGAGCGTGGGGCAAGTCTCATCGCCGAAGTGAAGCGTGCGAGCCCCTCCAAGGGGTTGATCGCCCAGGACTGGTCACCGACTGCCATTGCTGAGACGTACGCCGCCAGTGGCGCGGCCGCGATATCCTGCCTGACCGACGCACGTTTTTTCCAAGGGAGACTCTCGTATCTGGCCGAAATTGTCGAGCACCTGCGCGCCAGCAACCTGGATACGCCATTGCTGCGCAAAGAGTTTATCTTTCATCCCTATCAGGTGTACGAGGCGCGCGCGGCTGGGGCGGACGCACTTCTTCTAATCGTAGGCGTGTTGGGCGACACCGAATTACAGGAACTGATAAGCTTGACGAATCAGTTGGGGATGGACGCGTTGGTGGAAGTCCATGATGAGGAGGAGGTAGCGCGCGCGCTGGCGGCTGAGGCCCAAGTTATCGGGGTAAACAATCGTAACCTGAAGACGTTCGAGGTAGATATCGAAACCACCGCCCGGTTACGCAAACTGATCCCTGCCGACATCATTCTGATCGGCGAGAGTGGAATCCGCAATGCGATCGATGTGGGGCGTATGGCTGAGATGGGTTGCGATGCCATACTCGTGGGCGAAAGCTTCTGCAAGTTGCCCCAGGCGGAGCGAGGCCCTCTCGTGCGCGAATTCGTGCTCGCAGGCATTCAGTGAATTGGACAGCTCTGAAAACAGGGTTCCTATGCCCGGATCGCTTTCAACATGACCGGCACAGTTCTAAATATGATCGCCGTCCTGATTGGCGGCTCAATTGGAACGGTCCTGGGAAACCGGCTGCCGGCTAGAGTTCAGGAGACGGTCCTACATGGCTTGGGGCTGATGGTACTGGCCATCGGCGTCATCATGGCCAGCGGTACGGGCAACGTCCTCATTCCTCTTTTCAGCGTCCTGGCAGGAGGTGTCCTGGGCGAACTGCTCCGCATTGACGACGGTCTGAACTGGCTGGGCAAGCAGGCGGAAGCGCGCTGGGGCGGACCTCTGGGCCAAGGCAAGGTGGCCGGCTGGAGCATTACCCGAGCTTTTGTCACGTCCAGCCTGATCTTCTGTGTTGGGCCGATGACCATTCTTGGCAGCATACAGGACGGACTGCTGGGGGATTACGAGCTACTGGCGATAAAGAGCGCTCTGGACGGCTTTGCCGCCATACCATTTGCCGCCAGCCTGGGGCCGGGTGTATTGCTCAGTATTGGTACAGTCGCGCTGGTGCAGGGAGGGCTGTCGACACTGGCGATGGGAGTTGGAGGCGGACTCGGAGAGGTCAGCCGGGAAACGCAGTGGGTCGTCGAACTGACGGCCACTGGCGGAGTTCTTATTCTTGGAATCGGGCTGACTCTACTGGATTTGAAGAAGATCAGGATCGCCAATCTCTTGCCCAGTATCGCAATTGCACCTTTGCTGGTCTGGCTCCTAAGCATTACGGGGATTGGATTCTGACAGGAAATACGAAGACTCTACGGCTGCAAATCTGCCGGGTTGAGCAATTGGAACAATGACGCACGTAAAGATATGCGGCATCACCAGCTTTGAAGACGGACTGTGTGCTGCCAGCGCCGGCGCGGACTATCTGGGATTCATCTTTTTCGAGAAGTCTCCTCGCTACATCGCGCCTGAGGCGGCGAGAGAGATAACTTCACGGTTGACGGAGCACCTATCTGATTCGAACACGGCCCCGGTTAGCGGCGCCGAATTCGGTCAAGCTCCTCGCTACATTGGTGTATTCGTGAATGAAACATTGGAAGCGGTGGAGGAGACGATCTGTCGCGCCAATCTGGACTTTGCCCAGTTGCATGGAGAGGAGACCCCTGCCATGCTCGAGGCCCTCAGGGGACGCGGCTTCAAGGCGCTGCGTCCAACTAGCGCCGCCGATGCCGAGATTGAGGCCGAATGGTACGCAGGGCTGGGTCCAAGTAACGGCCCCCAACTCCTGGTCGACGCCTTCGACCCCAAGGATTATGGCGGTACAGGAAAGAGGGCTGACTGGAACGCTGCCGCAGGCCTAAGGCTTAACTACCCTCGACTGGTCCTGGCAGGTGGCCTCACTCCGAGAAATGTCGCCGAGGCCGTCGAGGCTGTCCGGCCTTGGGCGGTTGATGTTAGCAGCGGTGTGGAGTTCGAACCCGGACGTAAAGACCCGGACAAAGTGCGCGAGTTTATATTATCAGCCAAAGGTCAGGGGCAGCAGGCTTGGGATTTGAACGCCGAATGAGAGATTGAAGCATGGAGATTCTGGGGGGTCCTCTGTTCGCCGTTGCCGGGGCCGGTGAGTCGCACGGTCCGGGTGTAACGACAATTGTTTTCGGTTGCCCTGCCGGTCTTCGCGTTCGCCGCGAAGAGGTTCAGCGGTTCTTGGACCGGCGCCGGCCAGGCAGCAACCGCCACGGCACACCCCGGCAAGAGGCCGACAGAGTAGTTCTGCTCTCAGGGCTGTACGAAGAAGGCGAGGTCGACAGCTTGTTGTCCGGGCCTGCAGTATCAATTGGCGGCGGGGCGGAATCTGCAACCGAGAGCTATGAGGTTGGTTACTCGACGGGAGAGCCGATCGCAGCGCTGGTACTCTCGACCTCGCAGCGGTCGCGTCACTATGATCAGTTCGCCGGGCCCAGGGGCGAAGTGCGGCCGGGACACACTGACCTTGTAAAGTATCACAAGTCGAAGGGCTACGTGGACATCCGCGGCGGCGGCCGTTCCAGCTACCGGTCCACAATCTCAGATGTAATCGGTGGGGCCATCGCCCGTATCTTTCTGAATGAACAGTTCGGAACGGTTATACTGTCATCTATTTCACAGGTCGGACCGCTTCGAACAGATCTGAGCCTGGCGCAGCACTTTGCCAGCGTAGCGCAGCAGCAGGGTTCGCAGACAGTCACACCACGACAGGTCGCCGCGGTCGAGGACAAGCTGGATGAAGCCGAAATTCGCTCGCTGGACGCCGAATTTGCGCAGGAGGCGGGTGAACTGATCAAGCGCACGCGCATCGAGGGCGATTCGCTGGGGGCGGCAGTAGAGGTCGTGGCGGTCAACCCGCCTCCGCTGGTTGGAGAGCCTCTCTATCAGAGTCTCAAAGTGCGGCTGATGGGGGCGCTGGGCGGGCTGAATGCCGTGCAGTCCTGTGAAGTGGGCGACGGGGTAAAGGTGGTCGCCCGCAAGGGCAGTGAAAATAACGACCCCATCCGGCGCAGCGGTTACCAGGCCAACAGCCACGGCGGTCTCATAGGCGGCATGACGACAGGTTCTCCGTTGGTCTGCCGGGTCGGATTCAAGCCTACGTCAACAATTCTCAAAACACAGCATTCGGTTCGAAAGAACCTGGAGGAGATCGACTTTGCCTTGGATAGGGGTCGCCACGACCCATGCGTTG
>VYDA01000184.1:8070-15729 GCA_009843665.1 Caldilineaceae bacterium SB0675_bin_29
CGGGGTTACGCTGGAATCGCGATTGGCAATTGAGTTGATGAACGCCGTGTTGATGCATCAGGCCGGCCGGGTAGACGCGGACAATTTCAAGCTTTTCTGATTCGGAGTCAAATAGAGTGGACAACTCCCTCGTTGCGGCAGCCTTACAAACGATGGAAAACCCTGTGGCTGACAGATGCAACTTGACGCTTACCGGCTTCATGGGTACGGGCAAGACGACCGTAGGCCGCATTCTGGCCGAGCGCATGGGCCGCCGGCTCGTCGATATGGATGAGCGGATAGAGGCCGAGTTTGGGAAGCCGATAGCCCAGATATTTGCTAACGATGGCGAGGAACTGTTCCGTCAGGCAGAGTCGCGTCTTTGTCAGACGCTCGCTGCAGAGACCGGACTGATCATTGCAACCGGGGGAGGCGCTCTGGTCAGTGACGAGAATCGGCAGACCATGGAAGCCAGCGGTCCTGTCGTTTGCCTGGCCGCCGGCGCCGACACGATCCTTGAGCGGGTCGAGACCTTCGAAGATCGCCCGTTGCTGCCCGGTGATCGGGACGAAAAGAGGCGAAACATCGAGAGGCTGCTCCAGGACCGCCGCGCCGCGTATGGGCGGATCCCCCTGCGCGTGCCGACCGACGGAATCGACCCGGAAACTGTTGCGGAGCGGGTGCTCGACACGCTGGCAGGCAACAGTGAGATCGCTGGAATGACCCGCATCACCGTGCCCACGCCGGAAGGGCACTACCATATCTGCATTGGCGAAGGCATTCTGGCGCATGCAGGCCGCCTGCTTTCCAATCGAGAAGTGGCAAAGGGAAAGGCGGCGGTCGTTACGAATGCAGATATCGCGAAACAATACGCCGAAACTTTGAGTGAGAGTCTTCAACAGGAAGGGTATACTCCGGTCCTGTGCCTCGTCCCCGAAGGGGAAGCTTACAAGACGCTGGCGACAGTTCAAGATCTGTACGATCAGTTTGTGGCCGCGGAACTGGATAGAAGGAGCCCCATTATTGGGCTGGGAGGCGGGGTAATCGGCGATATGACCGGATTTGCGGCGGCCACATATTTGCGGGGGGCTCCTTTCGTACAGGCCCCGACTTCGCTGCTGGCGATGGTCGACGCCTCGGTCGGGGGCAAGACAGCCGTAGATTTACCGCAGGGCAAGAATCTTGTGGGCGCGTTCAAGCAGCCCGAGATAGTGATAATCGATCCCGAAGTGCTCGCAGAACTTCCGGCAGCTGAGTTTCGTTCAGGGTTGGCCGAGATCGTAAAACACGGCATCCTTGGCGCGCCTGAACTTTTCCGCCAGCTGGAAGATGAAGGGCCTGCAAATCTGACACAGATGATTGCCGACGCCGTGCGGGTGAAAGTGGACGTGGTCATTGAGGACCCGTTTGAGAGGGGGCGGCGGGCGACGCTCAACCTTGGACACACATTTGGCCACGCTATTGAACAAGTCAGCGGCTATTCTCTACGGCACGGGGAGGCAGTAGCCATTGGAACTATAGCCGCCGCCCGCATGGCACTGGCCCTAGACCGCTGTGACGCCCAGACCGCGAGCCGCATCGAGAAATGCCTAGACAGACTGGAGCTGCCTACGAAGACCAGCGGACTCGACCTGGAAGATGTTTACGCAATGATGTTTAAAGACAAGAAGCGGAGCGGCAGAATGTTGAGGTTTATCATTCCCCAGGCAATTGGAGATGTGGTTATTATCGACGATCCGGGCGAGCAGGTTGTACTCGATGCCCTGGCCTCTGTATTGAATTAGGGATCTTATCCAGATGGTGCCGAGGCTTGGCGCCCAGCATTGTGCGGCAGCTCGAAATTCGTAAGGAAAGAAGATAGCTTATTATGACCAGAATCCTGGTTCTCCATGGCCCCAATTTGAATCTTCTGGGAACGCGCGAACGGTCAATTTACGGCGACGTAACCCTGAAAGCGATAGACCAGGAGCTGGTTGCCGCCGCCGGCTCGGACAACGAGGTTCGCACTTTTCAGAGCAACTGCGAAGGCTCGCTGATCGATGAGATTCACACTGCGCGATCGTGGGCCGACGGACTGTTAATGAATCCCGGCGCGTTCACACACTACTCCTACGCCATCCGCGACGCTGTGGCCGGCGTAGCCTTGCCCACAGTCGAAGTCCACCTGAGCAACGTCCACAGCCGCGAGGAGTTCCGTCATCGTTCCGTTATTGCACCGGTCTGCGTTGGACAGATCAGCGGATTCGGCTGGCGTAGTTATTTGCTTGGATTACAGGGGCTCTTGTCATTCATTTCCGAGAATCGGTCTGACTAAATCGCCGGGCCCAGTTCTCCTGCCAAAAACCGATACCGGTTCGACAGAGGTTCGATTAGACTGACTCTTTGCCCGCGACGTTCGTACAGTCCACGTTCTTTTCTTGCAGATGACCCAGTTTCGTTGGCGCCTATTCTGGACGCTCTCCATTCTATTGGTGCTGATGCTGATGGCCGTGCTGGTAATGGCTTCGGGCCAGACGGGAGCCTCGTCGGCGCTGCTTTCCTCGACCGTCCACACAGACCTCGACCCGCTGGTTGAAACCCGTCCGGCGGCAGCACCAACTGCTGTAGTTATCGCCAACACACCGGCAGATTTGCAGTCAACCCCAATAACCCTCACTGGCACGGTCAAGCTTTGGCACAGCTGGGCGGGCAAGGACAGTGATGCACTGGCAGCTATCGTAGCGCGTTTCCACCAGTCATATCCGGATATACAGGTGGAGACAACCTTTGTGGATTACGGCGAACTGGCCCTAGCCTATACGGAATCTGTCACAGGCGGCGACGGTCCGGATTTGATTCTGGCGCCAAATTGGTGGCTTCGGGAGTTGGCGGCCTCGAATGTAGTTCTGCCAATTGAGAATAAGATTTCTGCACAGGAAAGAAGGCAGTTCTACCCCGCATCCGTAGAAAACCTGGCTCTTGATGGAAAGTTGTACGGTTTGCCAACAGACTATGAACTTGTGGCGCTCTATTTTAACCGGCGGTTGCTGGATGAAGTCAGCCTGCCAAGCTCGGTGGATGATCTGATCGAACTGGCACAGGAGACGCCTTCGCAGGGAGCCGGCATTTACGCGAGTTTCTACCATCTGACATGGGGCATCGCCGCGCACGGTGGGAAGCTATTCGACAAGGACGGCCGCGTTGTTCTCGAACAGTCTGAGGGGACTGCAGAGTTTTTGACCTGGCTGCAGCGGGCCGACAGCACACCCGGAATATTTGTATCTTTCGACTATGGAATGCTGATGGACCGCTTCAAAAAGGAAGAGTACGCTCTGTTTATTGACGGACCGTGGAGCATAGGCGAATTGCGCCAACGATTTGGTGAAGACCTCGGCGTTACCACTTTGCCAGCCGGACATTCAGGTCCCGCCGGCCCATGGTTGAGCGCAGACGGAGTGTTTCTGAATCCGGCCACGTCCAACGAACAGCGGGACATCGCCCTGACGTTTGCCCGGCATTTGACAAACGCGGAGAGCGCCTCAACACTTGCCCGCATCGCAGGCCGGCTGCCCGCGCACAAGGACGCCGACATGAATGGAGATGCACTACTCGCCGGCTTCGCAGAACAGGCAGGCAGTGCAGTTTCTCAGCCCCACCACCCAGAATTGGACGAAGTTTGGGGCTATGCCAACGACATGATCACCCAGGTTCTGCGCGGCTCGAAGACCCCGGAGGAAGCTGTGCTTGAGGCTTCGACTCTCATCAATGAAGCTAACGGAAAGTAGGCTGAATTGGTGGAAGCGCGGGCGAGCAGTTGATTCTTGCTATACGGGACAATTAGCACACGACATGAAGTTTAAGGAAAGGCTAACTTAGGCTGCAGATGAATCCTCAAACTTCACAGAAGACCTGCTGCCGCTGGACAGGTTACTTCCTATTTCCGCCGGGCCCAAGCCGACCTGGCTCTTGGTAAACGTACTATTGCAAACGCCCAAGGATAACAGATGGGCAGACTTTCTTTGGAGACCCGCCCCCAGAGTATCGTTGCAGGACTATACGACAGGCTTCCCTTCCCCAACATCGGACCACTGCAGGAAATCGCGCTTGACTTGGGAATAACCGCTCACGATAGCGATGTTCAACTGCAAGGGCTGGTCTTTCAGGGATACTGCGGACACCAGTTGCTGTTTGAACAGCGATGGTCAGCGGGCATAATCCGTCAGCGCACGGGCGAAGAGGACCTGACGATCTCTGCAACCACCGGTTTGGCAATCCGCAGTCTGCACTTTCTACTGCACGCCTATGAGCGCCTCACCCATGTCGAAATCACTGCTGTCGGCAGAACGCAGGTACCGGAAGAAGCGGCCGACGCTGTACAGCATATTCAAGGACACTGCCAGTCTCCCGTAACCTATCATGAGCAACAGACCGACTTCTACTTCCCGCTGGCTGGGGCGTGGTGGGTAGTGCAGGCCGGTGATTGGAGCGATTTCCACAAGACGGAGGTCTACAGTCAGCCATTCGCAGTGGACTTCGTGAAGTTAGGATCCGAGGGGCGCACGCACCAAGGCGACGGACGCGATCTTTCCGACCACTACAGTTGGCGTCGGCCGGTCTATGCGGCGGCTGGGGGTAAAGTGGCCTACGTCTGCTTCGATATGCCGGATATGGCCCCCGGCGCGATCCCTGACCAGGCTGTCATGCGGGGCGACATGCGACGCCTCTTGGGAAACGCTGTCGCGATCAGCCACGCCAACGGGGAGTTCAGCTACTATGCTCACCTGCAACAGGCCAGCTTGCAGGTCAACGAGGGGGAGTTGATCCGACGGGGAGCGCTTCTGGGCAGAGTGGGCAACAGCGGAAACTCGCCCGGACCGCACCTGCACTTTCATGTAATGAACGGCCCCAACCTGTTCATCGATCAGGGACTGCCAGTCCAGTTCAGTCACTTTGAAGCCGGCGGCCAGTATTTTCCAGACCCGATGACGATACCCACGCGAATGATTGTTGTCGGACCGGAAAGGACGTGAAGGAATTGACAGCGAACAAGAAGGGCTCTTTCCTGGCCATCACCCGGTAGACACAATGGCGCAAATGGGAAATGAAAGACATTTCAGCGAATGGCAAAAGGCCCGGTGAAGCCCCTCTACACTACTGTTTGGACGACGAACTGTACGAGGAACTGATTGACGCAGTTGCCGGAGAAAGAGTAATGAGCTTGGCTCTGTGGGAGGAATCTGTCAGCGATGAAGGGGGCGTGCGACCGCCGCCGGATCAGCGCATACTGTTTGACCTAGACCTCTATCTGGAAAATAGGATGTTGCTGGCACTCTACGGTACAGCACTATATAGTGATCCCGAAAGCAGTCCTTTGCGCGGCTGGCAACAGGCTGGTAAAATAGTGCAAACTTTGATCAACAACGGTATCTGGTTGGACGAAATCGCGGCAACTGAAGAGGACGAGTTGGTACTCATCCTTAGCCGAAATCACGTGCCGCAGTTGTATTTGAATGTGAGTGGCTGGACTGTCGAGGATTGGGAGAACCTGCCCGGCGAGCAGTAACTCCTCGCCGGAGAATAGCTAACATTTTGGCTCCGCCATGAGCGAAATCTGACATTTCGCACATAATTCAGCGCCTTTTCTCCTTGACTGGTAGAGGCGCTATAAAGAATTTGTTGTTACGACCCGACCGGGGAGGATTCACGATGACAATTTTAACTGCCACAAGCGTTGCCCAGACAAGCACGGAACGCTGGAAGGCGTCGCTCTATGCTGCCCTGGCCGCGGCAGTAGTGTCGCTCCTGATGGTTCTTCTTAAGGGCATACCCGTCCTTGGGGCCTTACTGGGAATCGTGATCGGAGCCGCGCCAATTGTCGGCTACGATTTTGCCCGGGGTGCGCTCGGCCAGAACTGGCGACCCGTGATTGGCGGGCTGATCGGCAACGTAGCCTTCATAGTCGGCGTCGCACTTCCTGCGGTATTCACAGATAACTTTGGCTATGTCGTTGTCGGTATCCCCATCAGCATTATCACTGTGATCCTGTGGCCCATAGTCGTTGGCGCGATGAGCCCGAATCAGTCGATCTGGAAGCTTCTTCTTGCCAGTATCATCGGGCTAATTCTTGCCTGGATTGTTTCCTTTTTCGCCGCCGGGCAGGATCCGACCAGTTGGCCTAGCCTCGCGTCGATTCTGTTCTGGGCCGTTTGGGGCGGTACGGTTGGCGCGGCGTTGAGCGCTTGGAGCAAGTAGAAAGCGTTTCGAGACGCAGAACGTGCCTTGCGTTATTTGAAATGAGAGACCTGGCTCAGCGGGCGGAATACAGCGCCCGCTGATTCAATTCTGGAAGGTATGACGTAGGCAACACAAATCAGCTACAGCGCTGAACACAACAGCCGTTCAGACTTGGCGCGGCATATGTATCGCGACGCGACTACGCTTGAAGAAATCTATCGGCTGGCACTGCCGCAAGGATCGCGGATACTGTTTGGGGAAGAGTTGCTTAACCGGCCTGTGAGTTGGGCTTGCAGCCTGCGCCCCAGCCCCCCTGCATTCCCTAATCTCGAAGGGGAAGAGTTGGCTCTAATCGACGCCAACCAGCTGCGGCAGTTCAACCCTCAGATGCGCTTGGACCGGGTCGTGAACAGCTTGCACCAGGCGAGCATCTCCGCAATTGGCGTGATGGGTAACGTACCGCAAGAAGCCGTCGTCGCCGCCGGACAGAACCAGATTCCACTCATTGCCCTCCCGGATTCCGAGCCCCTTCTTTCCATCGAACGGACCGTGATCCGCCTCATTGTAGACCGCGGAGGATATCTTGCCGCCAAGGCCGCCGACCTGCAGCGGGAACTGACGCAGATCGAATTGGATGGCGGCGGCATGGGGATGATGGCGGACCTTCTGGCAAACTTCTCCGAACAGCCGGTACTCTTCCTGAAAGACGAAGGAACGCCGATTGCGGTCGCCGGTCTTGAAGAGCTAACCGAACAACACAAACGGCGCGTACTGGCGTCTTTACCGAGTCGCACCACATTGCGAAGTTGGCTGGCCGCCAGGTTCGGTACAGAGCCATCCGAAAACTCAGAGCTGACCGGCATTATCCCCATCGATAGCAAGAATCACTACCGCGAAATGGTCGTCAGCCCGGTTATCGTTGCCGACCGTGTAGAAGGGTATTGCCTCCTTCTGCGGTCAGATTCCGGCAGTTCGAAGGAAATCTCCACTATAGAGAGACTTGCTGTACTCCAGGGAGCTGGCGCGGCGGCCCTGGCCTGGAGCCGCGAGCAAGCTGTAGGGGCAGTCGAAGAGAAGATGCGGGCCGTGTTCTTGGACGAATTACTGGCAACCGAAATCGCCGACGAGGAGGCGTGGATTCAGCGCGGGCACTCGCTTGGCTTCGACCTGACCAAGCCTCACACGGCCTGGCTAATTCAGGCAGAAGGCATCCAAGATTGGCCGAATGCACTGCGCCAGTATCTTGCCGCGAAGCAAGATCCGGTACTGCTGTCTGTCCGCGCTGAAGTGGCGCTCTTATTCTGGCCGTGCGACAATCCCAAGAGCGGGCGGGATTTTAAGACCGCTGCCAATGGCTTGGTGGAGCACTTCACGTCGACCTTCCAAAGGGCTTCACTTGTAGTCGGGATAGGTCGTCCGGCAGCTTCCGTACGGGAGTGGCTACGCAGTCTGGAGCAGGCGCGTGAA
>VYDA01000721.1 GCA_009843665.1 Caldilineaceae bacterium SB0675_bin_29
CTGGGGTTGGGCGGGCTGTAGTGGCAAATGGAGCTGTGCCAGCAGACGACGTCCCCCGAATCGAGCTCACAGTGTTCTACGCCGCGATCGGCGATCAGCTGCCGCGCCTCTTCCCGGGGCAGTTCGGGGTGGATGCCGTCGTCATAGAGGATGTGGGGGAAGATTCCCAGTTTGTGGCTGCCGGGAATGAACTGCAGGCAGCCGTGCCGGGTCGTGGCCGGGTCCAGGGCCATCCAGAAGTTGAAGGGTTCGGTTTCGCCGTCACGCCAGAGGCCGTTGTCCTGATGCCAGGGTGTGGCGCTGCCGGTGCGGGCCGGTTTGACGAAACAGCTGTTGAACTTAAGGAAGAAGCTGTCGCCCAGGAAGTAGCGGGCGACAGAGGTCATCGTTTGGCTGCCGTAGAAATGATGCCAGATCAAGGGGTGGCGGGGGCCAAAACCACTGAGTTTGCGGAAGCGGGCAGCGCGCGCCCGGGGCGTGTCGCCCATGGGGTCCATGGGATCGTCGTCGGCCTTTACTTCCGGTTCCGGCCGCAGAAGGAGATCCTTGATCACGCCGCGCATCTCGATGGCGCTGTCTCTGGGGATGGCGTTGCGGATGACGAAGTACCCTCGCGTCTCCCAATCTGCCCACTGCTCCGGTGATGGATTCCAACTGTTCATACGACTCTCCAGTGCCGAGCGGCAGGTCGCCAGCGGTCAGCATCCTCACAAGCTGCTATGGCATCAGTCCTTTGGCGCGAAAGGCGGTTGCGAGGCGACGGATCCCTTCCCTGATCTCATCAGGCTGGTTGTAGCCGAAGCAGAGGCGTGCGCAGTTCTTTCCTGAGACGCCGTCGGGGGCAAAGTTTGGGCCCGGGAGATAGCCGACGTCGTACTCTTCGAGGATGTCGTCGCGAACGGCGGCGAGATCGGCGTGTTCGGGGAGCTGCAGCCAGATGAAAAGCCCGCCCTGCGGACGGCTCCAGGTTGCGCCGCTGCCGCTGAAGTATTCGTCGAGCGCGTCGAGAATGGCGTCGCGGCGGTCTTTCTGGATGTCGTTGATTTCCTCAATGTGGCTGTAGAGATGGGTGGTGGAGAAGCGATGGACGGCCCATGAGGCGAAGGTGTTTACGGAGCCGCCGCTTTTGGCGCCGATGGCGTGTTCGAGGAACTGCCGCGGGCCGGTCAGATAGCCGAGCCGCATGCCCGGTGCGATGATCTTGGAGAAGGAGGCGACGTAGAGCACGCGGCCGGTCTCGTCGAGAGAATGGAGCGAGGTAACGTCGTTGCCCTCGTAGCGCAGGTCGACGTAGCAGTCGTCTTCGAGGATGGGCACGTCGTACTGCTGGGAGAGAGCGACCAGGGATTTGCGGCGGGCGAGGGTCATGGTCCAGCCCTGCGGATTCTGGAAGGTGGGCACGGTGTAGATGAACTTGGGTTTTTTGCCTTCGGCGCTGGCGGTGGTGATGGCTTCTTCGATGGCGGCGGGGATCATGCCCTCTTCATCGGTGGCGACGCCGCGCAGGTCGGCGCGGAAACGGCGCAGGGTATTGAGGGTGCCTGCGTAGACGAAGTCCTCGGTGAGGACGACATCGCCGGGGTCGAGGAGTGTCTCGGCAACCATGTGTATGGGCTGGCTGGAGCCGTCGGCGAGGATGATGTCGTCGGCGGTCACGTTTATGGCTCTGTCGCGCTGCAGCTTGGCGGCCACGAACTCGCGCAGGGGCGTGTAGCCCTGGGGGTTGGCGTAGAGTGAGAGGTCGCCGCCTTCATCGTCCATCGCCTGTTTCAGGCCATCGAGGAGCCCGGCCAGAGGCAGGGAGCCGGGATCGGGATAGGCGACGGCGAAGTCGTAACGGCCGCGTTTTCCCTGGCCCAAGCCCTTGGGCTCAGCCGCACTGCGGGCATACATTCCGGCCCAGGTGAACTGCTCTGCGGGTTGGCTGCCTGAGCGCTGACTGTTGGTTGACATGAGCGAGTCTCCAATGTCGTGTGTGCGGGAGGTCGATGAAGATTGAGGTAAGGGAAAGGGTACCCGTCAACTGGCAAAAAAGCAATTGTGCGGCCCTGCGCGCAGTTGTGTTGGTGGACTGAAACGGGGATAATGCGGAACTGCAGTAGTCAGTAGTCAGTGGTCAGTGGTTAGTGGTTAGTGGTCAGGGACGACAAGAGGGGAGCGGACACTGCTGGCTAGGCATATTGCTGGGAAAGAAGAAGCGCGGTGGGTAAACCGGAGGGGGGCGTTGCGGGGGCTACCCCCCGCAAAAGGGAGGGCCGAAGGCCCGACCGCCCAAAGAAGCGAGGAGAGAGTGAAGAGGAGTGAGGCGTGTGGACTACCTGCGCCAGGCTCACTCTGGGATTTGGACTGATCTTGGCGGAATCGTTACGACGAGACAAGGAATGGGCCTGATGACGACCTTTGATGGATCGAGACAGTTAATCGCCGAGGCGTCGCAGCATCTGCCCGGCGGGGTGAACAGCAACTACCGGCTGGGGGTAGCGCCGACGCCGCTGGTTTTCGAGCGCGGTGAGGGGGCTTACCTGTACGACGCGGACGGCAACCGGATGATTGATTACTATTTGGGCATGGGCCCCATGATCCTGGGGCACAACCCGGCGCCGGTGCTGGAGGCGGTGCAGGAGCAGCTCGGTTCGGGCATTCTCTACGCCGGGCAAAGCCGGGTCGAGCAGGAAGCGGCGAGGCTGGTGTGCGAGATAGTGCCGTGCGCGGAGCGGGTGCGCTTCAGCTGCGCGGGCAGTGAGGTGGTGCAGGCGGTGATACGGCTGGCGCGGGCGGCAACGCAGCGTTCGGTGATCATCAAGTTCGAGGGGCACTACCACGGTTGGATGGACAATATACTGTGGAGTATCGCGCCGACCGCGGAGGAGTACGGTCCCGAAGAGGCGCCGAACGCCATTCCCGCGAGCGCGGGGCAGGACCTGCAGGCCGGGTTGCACACGGAGGTGCTGCCGTGGAACAACCTGGAGGTGCTGGAGAGGCGGCTCGAGCGGGAGGATGTGGCCGGCGTGATCATGGAGCCGGCGATGTGCAACACGAGCACGGTATTTCCGGGTGACGGTTACCTGGAAGGCGTGCGCCGGGCGTGCACCGACACGGGCACGGTCCTGATTTTTGACGAGGTGATCACCGGTTTCCGGGTGGCGCCGGGGGGCGCGCAGGCCCATTTCGGGGTGACACCGGACCTGGCGACCTTTGGCAAGGCGATCGCGAGCGGCTTTCCGGTCTCGTGCTTTGCGGGGCGCGCGGAACTGATGGAGCTGTTTGCGAGCGGGGGTGTGATGCACGGCGGCACATTCAACGGGCATCCGGCGTGCATGGCGGCCTTGGTGGCGACGCTGGGCGAACTGGAGAAGCCAGAGACATTTTCCGCGCTCGACCGGCAGGGTACGCGGCTGATGGAGGGCATTGGGGAGGCGCTGGAGGCGGCCGATATCCAGGCCCGGGTGGAGGGATTCCCCCAGATCTTCCACGTGGGATTCGGCGTGGAGGGGGAGGTCACGGACTATCGCAGCTCACTGCAGGCGGATAAGGAGCGCTATGTGCGCTTCACGGAGGCGCTGCACTACCGGGGCGTGCGTGCGCTGGAGCGGGGCGCGTGGTTCCTGTCGACGGCGCATACGGCGGACGTGGTGGACGAGACGGTGGCTGCGGTGAGCGCGGTGGCGCGTGAGATCTGAAGCAGCGGTGAGTGGTTAGTGGTCAGTATCTTTCCAATAGAGTTCTTTGAGGCGGCGGATGTATTCGCGGTCGCGTTTTTCGACGGCCTCTTCGAAGTTGGCCGGGTCCAGGAACCAGGGTTGGGCCTTGAGCATCTGCTCGCGGAGCTTTTCGTTTTCGATGGCGTGGGGATTGCGCGCGTCTTCGGGCCATTTCCAGATGCCGGCGAGGTCGTAGTGCAGGAACGGGCCTTCATGGGGCATGCGGAAGCCGAAGGTGGAGACGATCCCCAGCTCGATATCCTCTGCGCTGGCCATGCCTTCGGCCCACAACTGGCTGGCCTCGCGGGCCATGGCGTGCTGAATGCGGTTGACAAGATATCCTGATTTCTCCCCGAGCACACGGATGGGGATTTTACGGGCGCTGCTCAACAGTTCGCAGGTGAGTTCGAAGGTCTCGTCGGTCGCGCCCGGCCCTTTGGCGACCTCGACGCCGGGGACGATGTGCGGCGGCGCGAAGTAGTGGGTGAGAACCAGCTTGTCCTGGCGGCGGGCGTGTACGCCGATGTCGCTTAGCACGAGGCGCGAGGTGTTGCTGGCGATGATGGTGTGGGGCGGGCAGAGTTCGTCGAGCCTTTTGAAAAGCGCCTGCTTGTCGGGCAGCCGCTCGACGATCGCTTCGGTGACGAAGTCGCACTGCGCGGCCAGCAGCGCCAGGTCGGTGGTGGTGGTGATGCGGGCGAGCGTTTCCTCGACGCGGGTCTGGTTAATCAACCCGCCTTCGACGAAGAGCTGGAGGGCATGGGCGATGTTGGCCCTGGTCCCGGCCAGTACGTCGTCGGATAGGTCGCTGACGATGGTGGGGTAGCCCCAGAGCGCGAAGTTGATGGCGATGCCGAAGCCCATGGTGCCGCCGCCGACGACGCCGACGGTTTTGATGTCGGAAAGCTGCATTGTTATTGTCTCCCGTTTTCAGCGGTCGGCGGCTGGCAGGGCTTCAACGATCACTGCTAACTGATCGCTACTTCTTGCCGTTTGCGATCGCCAGTTCGTAGAGCGGCTCAAGCTGGCCCACGTGGAAGGCCTCGTGGAAGACCAGGTAGAAGTGCAGCCGCTGATCGACAGTGACGCCCCGTTCCTCATCCAATATTTCATCCAGGCGGGATTCCGGCATCTTTTCGAGCGCGGCTACGACCCGGTCGGAGAGATCGTCGAGGCGCGCCAGGATGGTTTCCAGCGGGATGGCCTTGTCGGGGTCGGTCAGCGGCTCTGAGCCGAAACCGTAGAGGGCGAATTCGTCCTCGTCGGGCTTGGTGACGCCGTCGATGACGCCGAGGTATTGCTCCCGATAGACCATGATGTGGCCGAGGATCCAGTTCATGCAGTTGGCGGGGATGGGCAGCTGCAGCATGCTGTCGGCATGGGTCAGGCCCTCCGTCTTCTGCTTGATGTAGTTATTGGCGGTTCCGAGAATGTTGACATACAGGGTTGGGCTGTGCACAAGCAACTCCTTTCATAGCAAGATCTGATGGGTATTAGGCGGTGGCCGCGGGTCATCTGCCGCTGACCACTTGTCATGCATAGATATTCTTCATCTGCCAGGCTTCGAGGGAAACGACGCGGGCGTCCTGTCCTTGGGAGCGCAGCGAGACGCCGAGGCTGTCCTCCCGTTCGGGGTAGACGCGCATGGCAACGCACTGCCTGCCGTTGACGAAAACCTCGACAACGGTGCGATCGACGAATACCCTGAGGCGGAGCGGTTCATCCCTTTCGAGGAAGACGGGCCCGGTCTCGGGCGCCCGCGAGAGGACATCCGGCGAGAGGGAGGCGTAGGCGGAGTCGATGGAGATGAGGCCGTCGGTGGCGGCGACGGACAGGCCTTGCGGATCGTAGACGGGGAATGAGGAGGACTCGGTGGCGCTGCGGCTGGTGGTGGCGGCGGTCAGCCTGGCCTGCCGCGCACCTTCGAAGCGCTCCCAGTCGCGGAAGCCGCGCTCGCGGTAGAAGGCGATGCGGGTGAACTCCTCTTTGCCGGGGGAGCGCAGCACGTTCAACTCGACCACCGGTGCGTCGTTGATCTCGATCTCCGCTATCAGCTCGATAGCATTCCCTCTGATGCTCCCCAGGACGATCTCCTGATTGGCCGGAAGCACCATATCGGAGATCTGGCAGTGCTCGCTGCGCAGGGACTCGACGTCCCCTGCGGGTTCGACCAGGAGGGTGTCGCGGCCGATCTTGTCGGTGCCCTGCAGCGTCAGACGACGCGGGAGGGTCATGATCTGGTTCCAGCCTGCGGTCGGCTTGGCCGGGTTCATGTTGAAAATGACGTAGACGCCGCCTTCGCCGTCAGGCGTTGCCGATGGTGCATGGACGCCGCCCGGCTCGGAAGCACCGAAGTTGAAAGCATAGTGTGAGGTGACGACAAACTTGTCGCGTTCGGTGTCGTAGTCACCCAGCAGGGCCTGCCCGCCGCTCATGTGGCTGTAGAAGAGGAGGATGTGGCGGTCGCCGATCGGCCAGAAATAGGGGCAGGCGCCGTCGTCGCCGATGCGGGTGAAGCGGTCGTCTTCCACAAACGGGTGCAGATAGTCCCAGTCGACCAGGTTGAGCGAGCGAAAGAGGAAGTTGGCGCGCGTTCGCCGGCCGGAGGCTGCGTGGGGCAGGGTACTGCCGGAGAGGGCGTAGTAGTGGTCCCCTTTCTTCCAGATGCAGGGATCGAAGACGCGGTAGGGGAGAGGGGAGCCGTCGGCGCTGGCCTTGGGAATGACCGGCGCGCCGGTGAGCTTTTCCCAGTTGAGCAGCAGCGGATCGTGCGAGACGGCCACCATGTTGCCGACCTTGGTGCCGTGATAGATGGCGATAACTCGATCCTCTTCGGCCAGCGCCGCGCCGGAATAGCAGCGTTCCTCCGGATTGGGGTAAATGGCGTAGGGCAGGTCCTGCCAGTGGATGAGATCATCGCTGATGGCGTGGCCCCAGTGTTGACGCGGGTCTTCGGGCGGGCAGGCCTGATAGAAGAGATGCCAGCGGTCTTGCCAGAAACAGAGTCCGTTGGGATCGTTGAGCGTGTTTTCGGGGTTGACGTAGTGGTAGATGGGCCGGTGGGGGTCGCCCTCATAGCGTTTGCGGTAGGCATGCAGCCGCTGCAACAGGGGGTTCGTTTCGAGCGCGGCCTCCTGTTCGGCCAGGGTCTCGGGGAAACTGTACTTGGGCACAAGGGAGGTGTTGTCGGTTTTTTCGACACTCATGGATTTTGTTTTCCTTCCGCGGCTCCTTGTGCAGCCCAGGTCAGCGGCGAAGGATTCCTGTCAGGAACGGTTCTTGAGCGCCAACTCGTACAGGGGTTCAAGCTGGCCCACGTGGTAGGCCTCGTGGTAGACCAGATTGAAGTGAAGCCGCTGGCCCACGGTGACGCTGTGCTCCTCGTCAAGCATTTCATCCAGGCGGGAGTCGGGCATCTTTTCGAGCGCGGCGCCGATCTGTTCGGAGAGATCATCGAGACGCGCCAGCAGCGTTTCGAGCGGGATGGCTTTGTCGGAGTCGGTCATCGGTTCGGAGCCGAATCCGTAGAGGGCGAACTCGTCCTCGTCGGGCTTGCTGACACCGTCGATATTGCCGAGGCACTGCACGCGATAGACCATGAGATGGCCGAGGATCCAGTTCATGCAGTTGCCGGGGAAGGGCAGCTGCAGCATGCTGTCGGCGTGGGTCAGGTCCTCTGTCTTCTGCTTGATTACCCAGTTGCTCGTCCCCAACATGTTGACGTACAGGGTTGGCATGTCCATAGTTTGATTCCTTCACGGCAATGTCGGGCGATTGATTTGCGATCGCCGCAGATTACTTATAGATGTCTTCCATCTGCCACGCTTCGAGCGAGACGACGCGGGCGTCCTGGCCCTGCGCGCGCATCGAGACGCCAACGCTGTCCTCCCGTTCGGGGTAGACGCGCATGGCAACGCACTGCCTGCCGTTGACAAAGACTTCAACGACGCTTCTGTCGACGAAGACTCTGAGGCGCAGCGGCTCATCTCTTTCGAGGAAGACGGGTCCGGTCTCGGGCGCCCGCGAACGGACGTCGGGCGATAGGGAGGAGTAGGAGGAGTCGATGGAGATTAGGCTGTCGGTGGCGGCGGCCAGTTTGTCCCGCTGCCAGCCCTGATAGCGCTCCCAGTCGCGGAAGCCGCGCTCGCGGTAGAAGGCGATGCGGGTGAACTCCTCTTTGCCGGGGGAGCGCAGCACGTTCAGCTCGACCATCGGCGCGTCACTTGTCTCGATCTCCGCCATCAGCTCGATTGCGTTGCCTCTGATGCTCCCCAGGACGATCTCCTGGTTGGCCGGCAGGACCATGTCGGTGATCTGCCGGTGCTCGCTGCGTAGTGACTCGACGTCCCCGGCCGGTTCGACGAGGAGGGTGTCGCGGCCGATTTTGTCGGTTCCCTGCAGGGTCAGGCGGCGCGGGAGCGTCATGATCTGGTTCCAGCCTTCGGTCGGTTTGGCGGGGTTCATATTGAAGATGACGTAGACACCGCCCTTGCCGTCGGGCGTCGCTGAGGGGGCGTGCACACCGCCCGGCCCGAAGGCGCCGAAGTTGAAATCATGCTGCGAGGTCACGACAAACTTGTCGCGTTCGGTGTCGTAGTCGCCCAGCAGGGCCTGTCCGCCGCTCATGTGGCTGAAGAAGAGGAGGATGTGGCGGTCGCCGATCGGCCAGAAGTAGGGGCAGGCGCCGTCGTCGCCGACGAGCGTGAATATGTCGTCTTCGACGAACGGGTGCAGATAGTCCCAGTCGACCAGGTTGGGCGAGCGGAAGAGGAAGTTGGCGCGTGTGCGCTTGCCGGAGGCCTTGTGAGGCAGGGTGCCGCCGGAGAGGGCGTAGTAGTGGTCCCCTTTCTTCCAGATGCAGGGATCGAAGACGCGGTAGGGAAGCGGCGAGCCGTCGGCGCTGGCAATGGGAATGACGGGCGCGCCGGTGAGCTTTTCCCAGTTGAGCAGCAGCGGGTCGTGGGAGACGGCGACCATGTTGCCGACCTTGGTGCCGTGATAAATGGCGATGACACGGTCCTCTTCGACCAGCGTTGCGCCCGAATAGCAGCACTCCTCCGGGTTGGGGTAGATGGCGTAGGGGAGGTCGCGCCAATGGATGAGGTCGTCGCTGACGGCGTGGCCCCAGTGCTGGCGGGGGTCTTCGGGGGGATAGGCCTGGTAGAAGAGATGCCAGCGGTCCTGCCAGAAGCAGAGGCCGTTGGGGTCGTTGAGCGTGTTTTCGGGGTTGACGTAGTGGTAGATGGGCCGGTGGGGGTCGCCCTCGTAGCGCTGGCGATAGGCGAGCAGGCGCTGCATCAGTGAGTTGGTCTCCAGCCTGGCTTCCTGTTCGGGCAAGGTATCGGGAAAAAGAAATTGGGGCACCAGGGAGGTGTAGTCGGTTTTTTGGGCTTCGCTCATGGTTCTTGCTTTCCTTTCAAGACTGACAAGTGGTGATCGATGACCTGTCGTGCCACGCGGCCTCGCGGCGGCTGGTTACGAATCAACGCAGTCCGGCAGAGGATGGGGCTGGACGAGCACGCCCCCATTCTCGTAGGATTCGATAGCGGCCCAGGTGTACTCCAGGGTTGCCAGGGCGTCGCGGCCCGAAGCCCGCAGTTCGCTCTTAGGCACTTCGTTGGTTACGTCTTCGAGAAAGGCGTGGATACGGCGGGGAAAGGTCTGGTCGAAGTCGCTGATGCCGCTGTGCGTGACCTGCGGCGGGGCAGCTCCTGCGGCGGTGGGGGCGGGCCAGTATGTGATCTTTTCGATGCAGTTTTCGATGCAGAAGGTGCCGCGCGTGCCGGCAACTTCGACGCTCCACCAGCCGCCGAGCCCGAAGGTGGCGTCGCCGCGCTGGCTGAGGAGGTAGCCGGCGGCGCCGCTGGCAAACTGGAGGTGGATGCTGGTGATCGAGAGCATGGGGTCGCCGGCTGCGACGCGGAAAGCGGGCCGGCTGAAAAAGGCCTGGACGTGGGTCACGTTGCCGCAGAAGTGGCGCATGATGGAGAAGGGGTGGGCCAGGAAAGCTTTCACGTGGAAGTAGGGGAAGCCGGCGACGTTGGGGGCGCTGTTCTTGCTGTAGGTATACTCGCCGCCGTCGAAGCCCATTTTGAGGAGGCAGTAGACCGGCTCACCGATCTGGCCCTGCTCGATGTATTCCTGGGCTTTCTCTGCCGGGGGCGTAAAGTAGTGGTTGAGATTGCAGCCGAGGTAGAGGTCCATCTCGGCGGCCTTGGCGACCATCTGGCGGGCCTCGTCGATCTGATTGGAGATCGGTTTTTCCACGAGGACGTGCTTGCCGGCTTCAAGGGCTTCCATGGTCGGTTCGAAGTGCCAACTGCCGTTTTCGAAGCCGCCGGTGGAGACGTCGACAATGTCCAGCTCTTCGTGGCGCAGCATTTCGGCGAGGCTGGTGTAGCCGCGTACGCCGTGCATCTGCGCGGCTTCGTCGGCGCGCTCTTTGACGAGGTCGCAGACGGCGACGAGTTCGGCGAGGGGGTCCTGCGTGTAGGCGCGTGCGTGCCTCTCACCGATGCCGCGGGCGCCGACGATTCCGACTTTGAGAGTCATATTCCTGTCCTGCGATTGACTGTAAAGGCTGAAGAGATGGAAGTTCTTTCGCCAAGAATCAGTTGCACCTGTTGATTGCAAGATTTGGGTGTGCCGCCCGTGTGACCCACCTTACACCGACTGCGCGCATTCCACAAAGGTAGAGCTAACAAAGTGCCTCTCGGATTCCCAGATACTCTCTTGCCCGCGCCGGCTTCAGTCCATTCAGTGGACTTGCCCGCGCTGAGGCACAGGAGATTGATAAACGCTCCAAGGTTCCCATCGGGACTGGATGTTCTTTTGCAAGAGTATAGGCCATCGCGGCCTCAACGATTGGACCGGAAGAATGGAGCAGGCCAGAGGTGATGAAAGCAAGCAGGGGTCGGAAAACGGTGCAGCGTTTCTCCTATTGGCCGGATGGCCGAATCTGGACGCGCCCGAGGGTGGTCTCTGGCTCCCAAACGCCCACTTCGACAGTTGGTGTAGACGTCGCCAAGTCGTAGACGACCATCCGCAACTCGTATTCGCCTGCTGCCAGCTCATCTGGAATTTCAAGCTCGAAAACAGTACTTACCGGTTGGGTCGCCCATAGACTCGTAGTAAGCGGGTACTCCATCGGCTTCCTCAGGACATGATCATCCTGAAAGACCATAGCGCCATCATCGCTGTAGAGGCGCAAGGATACCGAATAATCAGCCACATCTTTCGAGGCAGTCGTCCACAACATACCGACCAAAAGAGAGCGATGTTGCTCTGTGTCGAACCCCTGCTGTATTGGTATTCGTTTCTTACTTGAGCCCAGAGCAAGCCCTTCCAAAGTGATGCCTCCATCATAGACGACAGGTTGCGACAGGTCTTCGAAGAGAACCCATGGACGATCATAGGAGACGTCCACGTAGGAGTCGACATAGATGTCGTCGAAGTATTCAGTGCCGGCATATGTTCCGTGCTTGTCAAGAAGTATGGTGAGAAAGTTGGCTCTGAAGTTTGCCCGCCACTCAATCGTTGGAGACCAATCAACCCAGTTCACAACTTTCACGGTGGAGACGGTTCCCATTTCTGTCAGCAACGCCTCGGTCTGATGGTCGAGGTCCGGAACAGGGGAGAAGATCCTCACGACCGGTGTTGCCCCCTGGTACAGATAGTCAAAGGCATCGTGTCTATGGGCGATTAAGTAAACTGTATCCTTCTCCGCAGGCCGTTCGTTCAGTTCGTGGGCAAAAGCCGGCCAGATCATATCGTAGTGGCTGGGACTGACAGCCATTCCCCGGTCGAAAACAGCTCGATAGGTGATTGTTGCCTGAATCAGAACTGTGACACCGATAACCGTGCCGAAGATCGACGGCCAAGTTTTCACTCTCCCGGCCATCCGAGACTCTATCCACAGGAAGGTCTCCCACAGGCCGACAGCCACAAGCAGATAGACGGCTGGCACCGCGCCGCCCATGCGCATCGTGCTCCTTGCATCGGACAGGAATGCCGGCATGAACAGAAGGCCCACCCAAAGCAACAGGAGACGGTATGCCGGGCTCCGGTTCCACTGCCGGATGGCGATCCCAACGCCCAGCCAGAAAAAGAGCGCTTCCCATATGTTGAGCGTAACAGCATGTTCAAAGGGGGAGCAGCAACCCGCCAGGAGGCGAAAACTGAACGAGGTCAGGACGTCCCAAACATTGGTTGCCAAGACTTCCGCCAAAGTCGTCAAAGGGGCGCCTTGAAACTTGCGGAAGACGAAGACAGTCTGGATGCGTTCGTTGAAGAAGAGGTCGGGGTTGCGAAGGTAGTGGAGGAGAATGGGCGCAGCGACCAGCGCGGCAACGCCGGTGAAAGCGGCTGCCCAGGGTAGCTCTGCCTGTAATCTCTTCAGGGACATGGAACGAAATGGCAACAGAAAGCTGATTCCGAAGAAGAGGAAGAGCAGGGGAACAAAACGCGCGGGATAATATATGTAGGGCAGTAACCCGGCGCATGCGCCCGCCAAGCCGATTCCCCACCAACGCCGCCGTGTCCAGCCCCACCACAGAAGAGCCAGACATAGTGCCAGAAATAGTGGGAGGAGGCTGCCCCGTTAGGCAGTGCGTCCCATGAGCGTCTGGCCGAGCGACACGGCCAGAAGACCGGCACCAATGGCCCCAACTGCCAGGCTGCGCCGCCTGGTCGCCGACCCATTCTCTCCCCATTCAAAGAGCAGTCGGCCAAGCCAAAAGACGACCAGGACGGTAGTTGCGCTGGCCAGGGCTGTGGGCAGACGGAGTGCAAGCGGCGTGCGACCCAGGAACTTGGTAGCCAGCGCAGTCAGATAGACGCCCAGCCCTTCCTTGTCGCCAAATGTCAAGGCATGTTCACCCTGAAGCACCTGGAGGGCATATATTCCGTTCCAACCTTCGTCGAACTTCAGCCCGGGCTCGAGTTCGTGCAGTCGATAGAGACGCAAGAACAGGGCGACTAGAGTGAACGCCAGAAGAACCAGGAAGGGCGTTAGCTCTACCCTGTTGGTCTTGAATCGGATCATTTGAGGGGGGGGTTGCAGGTCAAAGAGGGCAGGCGGGGCCGGTGGTCTTTCGGCACCGGCCGCCTTCCTCTTTCCTCTGCCACCTGCGGCACTATGCCACGGCCGCGGCGAAGAGCGCCTTCAGGTAGCCGATGGAGTAGGCCCAGCCGACGTCGCGGGTCTCATTGTCGCCGGGCAGGTCGGGAATGTGATCGGGGTTGATGTAGCCGCTGAAACCGACGTTGCACAGTTCGCGCAGGATGCGGGCCATGTTGAGGTCGCCGTCGTCGAGAAGGGTCTCTTCGAAGCCGCCGGCGGTGGCCAGGCTGCCGCGCACGTTGCGCATGTGGAGCATGAAGAGCTTGCCCTTGCGGCCGTAGTTGTTGATCTCGTCGATAACGAGTGAGCTGCCGCCGGCTTCGGAGCGAGTGCCGATGCAGTAAACATAGCCGACGTTGGGACTGGGGAAGGCGTCGATGATGCGGTGGAAGCCGATGCCGCCGAAGGGCGTGTCGATATTGGGCGTATCGGAGGGGTGGACGGCCAGCTTGATGTCGTACTCCTCGGCGATGGGTGTGAGGCGCTCGAAGGCGACGCAAAAGCGGTCCCACCAGCGCTCCAGTTCGGCGCGCGAGGGGATCTCGGGGTGTCCCTGTACGAGGGATTCGGCGCGGGCAAGGTAGCCGCCGCGGTGCCTGGTGCGGTACTGCTCCATCATCTGCGGGAAGACGTCGCCTTCGACGCGCTGGCGGGCGATGGGGATGCGGGCCTGGCCGTAGACTTCGAGAGCTTTGGCGGCGTTATTCAGTTCATCTTCGGCGCCGGCGCGCTCATCGATGAAGGTATGTGTGAGGGTGGGGAGAGTGACGCGGTTGATGTCGATGCCGAAGGAGCGCACCCGCTTGCGTAGGGCGCGCACTGCGTCCAGGTTCGGATAGCCCTGTTCGGTGACGCCGGGCATGTCGGCGTCGCGTCCGAAGTCGATGGCGTCGGCGCCGAGGGCGACTTTTTGGCGCAGCCACTGGTCGGTTATTTCGGCGTCGTGTTTGAAGATTGAGACTCGTAGCATTTCCTGATCCTTATTTGGAGGCTGGCGCGGTGGCTCCATCCGGTGGCTTTTTCTGGCTGGACCGTCCGCGCAAGGAGAGAATGGGAGCCCGTCATTACGCGTTCACGTAGCGTCATGGCAGGGCGTTAAACGATCTGAGAGCGTATTTTCGGCTTTGGCGAGTGAAAGCATGTTCGCCTGTAAGGACTCCACAACTGAATCCCGGATGAACGCACTGGCGTTCAGGATTTCGAGCCCGATGCGTTCGCCGTCGTCGTTCAGTTCGGCAGTTATATTGGGGCTAAGCTCCATGCTGCCCTTTTCCGGTTCATCAGAAACTGTCAAATGCAATGTGTCTTCCTGCAAAAAATAGACCGTCTTCATCTTGTAGGAGGGCATACTTTGCTTTCGAGTTGTCCAATCTCAAAAGGACATTTCACATAGATCCTTGATTTCATCAACAGCCGGGCCCCGCCAGTTTTCCACTTCGGGACGATGGCTATCGTAGACGTCACTCAGGTCGGTCCGCTTCAGCACGGGTCGCATGCCTACTGCTGCGGCGCCGGTCAGCTCCTGGCTGCTGCCGTCGCCTACGTAGATACATTCGTGCGGTTCCAACTTCATGCGTTGGCAAGTTCGTTGATAGATAGCTCTTGTAGGCTTCTTAATTTGTTCTTGACAGGAGAATACTGGCGTGTCAATGAAGCGGGCCAGTGGAGATTGGGGGAATAGAAGCGGGACAGGAGGGGCACAGTCGCTGATCAGGCCAAGCCGGTAACCTCTTTTCTTCAGTCTGTCCAGCGCATCCAGAACTTCTGGCTCTGGCACGATTGCATTTGCGATGAATTCGTGATGGAAGGCGGCGGCCTGCGCGATTTTGGCCGTGTCCGCGTGGACACCTGTGCGAGTGCAGATATCGGAGATAAGGTGCTCGAAAGAACTGTAGCGCCCAAGGCAGCTGTGGTGCAAGGTTTCCCCCATGAGCCGCCAGAATTCAGCATAGGGAACACTGATGGTCGCGGCCATCTGCGCGTTGACCTTGTCGTACTCCCGGCGGGTGAAGCTGCAGACCAGGGTGCCGAACAGGTCGAAGATGACGGCTCGATAGGGCATCCTGTTACTCAAGGCGTATTCTGCAATTTACGAGGTGAAGAAGTCAAAGACGTTGGCCAGGTTGGAGGTGCTTGATTTGTAGATCTCAGTGTACTGGCAGCGGGTACAGGTGACGTTGGTGAATTTCTTGTTCTGGACGTCGAAGATTTTGGCCAGTGTGCCGCCGGTGGCCTGGAAGATATCGGTTTCGAACTCGAGGTTTTCGCATTTGGGGCAGATCCACTTTTCGTGGCGCATGATTTGCTGTGTTCCAGATTCACGATGCTCATTGCAAAAACAACTGGTGCGAAGATGTCCTGCCATGAATTATTGTCGGCTATTGGATTCTTGCTTTCAATTTTATCGCGTTTGTCAACGCGGCGGCTTCAACTCTAAAAGCATTAAATTCCTGAATATTGGTATTCCTTATACCTATCTGATACTCTATTCCTCCCCGATGCTGATGACTAAGAAAATCATTCTGTTTGACCTCTTCGTCGGACAATACCCAGTAAACGATTTTATCGACCCACACACCGATAAAAACAAAAACGTCGCCTACATCGAGCTTTATCTGCTGAAAGTTCATCCAAAATGGCGCTTCTGTCCCCCAGTGCAATGCTCTAGACGCCATTTCGCCACTTCTGCTATTGTCAATGGCTCGAGCGGTCTTGACTTCCACCCGTATGCCTTCGAACCATAGGTCAAACTGACCCTCATACTCTGGGTCGAGATTCTTGTCTGCTTTCTGAAATCTTGCATCAAGGTTCATGAGTTGAATTTCGCCCCACACTTGGCCGAAGGTTCGGGGGGGAAGATTGAAGAGGGCTAGGTAGCGATGGGACGAA
>VYDA01000330.1:0-7625 GCA_009843665.1 Caldilineaceae bacterium SB0675_bin_29
GCCTCGGCACCGCGAACACCGTCTTCAAACTGAATCTCTCGATGCCCTGCAATGTCTCCTGTATCGAGGCCGTCGTCCATCCAATGCACCGTCACACCCATCGCCGTTTCGCCCATGCGGAATTGCCAGAAGAGTGGAAACGGCCCCCTGTATGCGGGCAGTAGCGAAGGATGCACGTTCAGAAAGCCGAATCGGGGAATGTCTAGTACATCTGGAGGAACGATGCTGTTCCAGCAAGCCACACAAACAACGTCGAGATCCAGCGCCTTCAACCAAGAGGTTGTCGTCACATGCCCGACCTTCCCGCATTCAAAGACAGGAATCCCTTCCGTGACTGCGCGTGCCAGTGGGCTAGCGGGAACCTGGACCGAGTATAATGCAGAATCGTGCCGCCCCCTGCCCCTGTTTACGCTAGTTTTCTCCCTGGCCACCGGTGCCAGAGCAACAGTCGGGTTAAGTAGCGGCAGTTCAAGCTCTCGCCTCCAATGCGGCAAGGTATTGCCGCCAGCAGGAATGACCACCCGGAGCGGGACATTTCGCGGGCCGGCGACCAGAATTGCGACCACATCGAAACTGTGAGCTAGAAGCCTCTCCAGCACAATGTGGCTGAACTGTCCGGACATCCCCATGAGAAGAGTACGCATTTCCTTTGACACAGGCTTAGCTCAGGACGTATAATTGTGGCCGAAGGTGACTTTACATTAGGTTGGGAGTAAATCAATGGCTCACTTGGTGCAGTGCGCAAAGATCGGACAGGAACTGCCCGGAATGGATGCGCCCCCTTATCCGGGCGAGTTGGGCAAACGGATCTTCGAGAACATCTCGCAATCCGCGTGGGATATGTGGATGCAGTACTCGGTCGTCCTCATAAACCATTACGGCCTCAGCCTCGGCGACCAGCAGTCGCGCGATTTTCTGACGGAGCAGATGGAGGAGTTCTTCTTCGGTGTAGGTGCCCAGATGCCGGAAGGGTGGACTCCCGAAGGAACCCCGGGTATGGGCAAAGGCGTGCCTGCAGGCAAGGGGGCGCCCCGGAAGTAGCAGGGGTCCTTACTGTACCAACGCAAATTCCGGGTCTATCTCGAACTGCAGGAATGAGTGTGCCTGTCGGAGGGCACTCTCCACCGCTGTCGGCGACAGCCCTTTGGCAAAAATGAAGCCAAGATATGCATCGCCCTCGGGCAGGGGAACCAGAGACTGATTCAACCGGGCGGTGATCTGGACATCTTCGATTCCCGGTACCGCCTTCGCCTCTTCAACGCCGCTCAAACGGCGCAAAATACCCCCCTCCGGAATTGGAATCATCATCACCCCGCCGGCCTGCGATTCCCGCTCCAAGTTCTCTAAAGGCAGACCGCACGCCTGCCGAAGAATCAGCTCCTCCAGGGAACTGGTGTTGCCAACCTCCATCCCAAACCGCAGAATTCGCGAGCAAAGTCCACCAATCGACCGCCCGGCGACCTCTACAATCCATGGTCCTTCGGCATTGATCCGCAGTTCGGCGTGAATGGGTCCCGTCTGCAGGCCCAGACCCCGCGCTGCTGCCTCCGTCGTATTGGCGATTTGACTTTGCATCTCAGGCGGCAGCCGCGAGGGGGTAACGTAAATTGTCTCTTCGAAGAAGGGCCCTTCCAGCGGGTCTGGTTTGTCGAACAAGGCCAGGCAGTGGAGGCGGTCTCTATCCAGGAGTCCTTCAAGGGCGACCTCCACCCCAGGAATATAGCCTTCAATCAGGAATGGTTTCTCGTCTCCAATCAGAGCAGTCAGCCTTCTCACGGCGGCAGCCAGTTCGCAGCGTAGATTTGCTCTGATGACGCCGCGGCTCCCATTTAGCTCCTCGGGCTTGACCACGCAAGGATACCCTATGGCTTCTTCGGCTCGGGCGATTATCTCTTTCAAACTTTCGCTTGTTCGAAACTCGTCGAATTTCGGTACGGGTGCGCCGCAGGCGGCAAGCATCGTCCTCATCCGGAACTTATTGCGAGCAGCTTCCGCGGCCACAGGATCGTTGTGAGGTAGGCCGAACGCATCGGCAACTGACGCCGCTACCCTGGAACCGGAATCATCCAAGGCCAAAACTGCATCAAAAGGGGCTTGATTGTTTCCGGCCTCTCTCGAATTCGCCAGCGTTTTGACAATCTGCTCAGCAGCCTGATCAGAACGACTGAAATCGGCGCCAAGGGGGAAGTTCCATTGCTCAGCCAGCATCCTGGGTAGGTCTAACGCAATCACGGCTTCGATACCCAGTCGTGCTGCGGCGTCGACGTAGTCCTGCGTGCGGTAGCTATTGGGTGTGGTGAGTAGAAGCGCTCGTTTTGGCATCACGGGATATTCCAGTTCGCAGCTTGTCGGTATACGGAATTCAGAGGACCAAGACCAGCTCCCTCCAGCGCTCTCTTTGTCGCTGCGGCATACTGTCGAGAGTCTCTTCTGCCTTTGCACCGAGGGACTGAACCACGTCCTGCACCCGCAGTCGTCCCAGGCATTCTGCATAACCGACCACTAGCTTCTCTTCACGTTCGCCAAGTCCCGCCAACAGTGCTCCAGCAGAAGCGCCACTGCGAAACAGTGCTTCCCGTTCGTCGAATGTGTGCGGCTCCCGGTCAGAGCCATCTTTGGTGATGACTCGCCTTAAATTGGCCTGGCTTACTTCCTGCAGGAGCTCTGCGAAGATCGTCACCACCCGGGGATGATTGGTCTGCGCCGCCAGTACTGCCGCACGGCTGAAACAATAGTCGCCAGCCAGAATCGTACCGCCAAGCAGGAAACTGTCGATCGAGCCGGCCTGACCTGGTTTCAGCAGCAGTCGGTGGATATTCAGTGCGATCTGCAGAAGCTCCAGTGCGGCAGCCAGAGCCACCCTGCGAGACTTATCCTCCGTAGTATCCCTAGCTGGCGCTGCGGAGGCCAGTACTACCCCGGCCAGCACTCGGTCTTCCCCCAATGCGCTGCGGACGAACTGCGCGAGCCCTTCCGGGAGATCGGCTACTGTCTCTTCAAGCTTGGCTGTAACCAGATTCAGTTCTGCCTGAAGTGCATCGCCAATCTTTTCAGCCATTCGGCATTCCCGGACAAGAAACTATAGAAGAATCAAATGGAAGGTGGCAACCAAAAGGTGGCCCGAAGCGCCGTTTCTCCGACCCGCGCGGCTAGGCAATTGCATGTCTGAATTCTCAGTCCGCCTCATCTCCGACAATTTCCTGGTATATTGCCTCTAAGTCCTCATCGCTATAGAAATGGATGACGAGCCGGCCACTGCCATCCGCTTTGCGGTCGAGGTTAACCTTTGTGCTGAGACGGTCCCGAAAACGATTTTCCCAATAACGCATCTGCGCCTGCAGATGCGGGGGCTCCTCCTCAATCTCCTTCTGCACGGACTCTTCCTGCCATCTTCGCACGAGCTCTTCGGCCTGACGCACGTTTAACTCCCTCGCTACAATCAGTTCGAGGGCTCGACATTTGTCCTGATCGCTTTCGAGGCTCAGTAGGGCGCGTGCATGTCCGGCACTGATCATGCGATCATTCAGCGCTGCCTTGACCTCGACAGGCAGCCCAAGTAGGCGCACTGCGTTGGCGACCGCCGACCGGCTCTTCCCTACCCGATAGGCGACCTGTGCCTGCGTCAGGCTGAACTGGTCGATCAGCGTGGTGAAGGCAGCTGCCTCCTCCAGTGGGCTCAGGTCGTCGCGCTGCAAGTTTTCGACAAGGGCCAACTCCAGGAGCTGCTGCGAGCTGGCTTCACGAACGACTGCCGGCACGACAGGCAGCCCGGCCTGACGCGCAGCCCGCCAGCGCCTTTCACCTGCGATTAGCCAGAAGCGCTGCGGTTGGTCAGGTCGCTCCGCCACGATTAGCGGCTGAATGACACCGTGTTCACGGATCGAAGTCGCCAACTCAACCAGACTCGCCGGCTCAAAGCGCGTCCGCGGTTGGTGGGGATTCGGCTCAATCTCGTCGACGGGGACTTCGTGGATTCCGCCATCGCTTGCCGGATCGGCCTGCTCTTCGGACTCGTCCTCGTCTTGATGGGGTGACCTGCCTAACAAGGCCCCCAGACCGCGGCCGAGCCCGTGCTTGCGGCGGGGATTCAGTTGGTCTGATCCGGTTTCTCTGCTCATCTTTGGGGCACCACAGAACCTGGCGATCCTGCGCCAAGCCCACCAGGCAAACCATCGGAGGCCGCCTCTACGCTAACCGGAAAACGTCCTATGAATTCGGCGGCCAGCGCTTGATATGCCAGAGCACCGGCGCTCTCAGGCGCATAGCTCAGAATTGTGAGACCGTGACTTGGGGCCTCACTGAGGCGTACAGAGCGGGGAATCAACGTCTCAAAGGTTTCCAGCGGGAAATGCTCCCGAACGTCCGCCACCACCTGCGTGCTGAGATTGGTCCTTGCGTCTGACATGGTCAAGAGGACGCCTGCCACCTTAAGACGGGCGTTCAGGACCCTGCGCACCTGGTGAATCGTACTCAGCAACTGGCTCAAACCCTCAAGGGCAAGGTACTCGCACTGTACAGGTATAATTATCCCATCTGCCGCGGTCAGACCGTTAATCGTAATCAGACCCAAGCTTGGCGGGTCGTCGATTATTATGTAGTCATAATCGTTGTGCAGAGGCTGCAAGGCCTTCGAGAGGAGCTGCTCGCGTGCCATCCTCGCGGCCATTTCCACTTCGGCGCCGGCCAGATCGAGGTTGGCTGGTACAAGGCTCAAACCTGTGAACGATGTCGCTGTGACAGCTTCCTGCACGGGTCTGTTGTCGATCAATACGTCGTAAAGGCTTGTCCCTGGTTTCCTGGGGTCGATTCCCAAGCTGGTCGTAGCATTCGCCTGTGGGTCGCTGTCAACGAGCAGTACGCGGCAATCTGCGGCTGCCAAGTAGGCACAGAGGTTGACAGCGGTCGTAGTCTTGCCGACTCCACCCTTTTGGTTGGCGATTGCGAAAATCTGAGTCGTCATTGCCCTCCCAATTCCGGATGGTCGCCTGCAAGCAGGCAAACCAAAGCGCTAATCAGTTTCTTAACGGGCTAGGCAGCACGGTGCTGCCAGGGATGCAGAGCCATGTAGTCCAGGACCCGTTCGTGGCTGGGAATACCCGTGACGCCCCGACCCTCAATACCAAAGGATGCCGTTACATTTGCGTAGCGGGCGGCATCGAAGGGGTCGCCCGTTTCATCGAGCCGCAACAGGAAAGCGGTTGCGAAAATGTCCCCGGCGCCGGTAGGATCCAATTCGATTGCCGGGCGGGGAGGTATTGGGACAACCTCTATATCTGAGTCCGACTTGCGCCTGTAAATGGTGCTCCCGTCCCTATACTCGGTAAGTACGACGAGCCTAACGTACTTGAGAAACTCCTCCACCTGACACAGGTCGCCGTCGATGTCTTCAATCGACAGAATGAGTGCATCAAGATGGGGAAGGGTTTTCGCCATATCAGTCCACTTCGTCGGATATACCCTGCCTTGTTCGTCCCACCTGCGCATCCAGCCCTGAGGCACCGCTGCCACGAGGGTGTCTGAGTCAAAAATTGCAGCCACGTCTGACTGTACCTCGTTGACCAGCGGGCCCAGCAGTGCGATTTGGGGCGACCTGAGTTTAGGGGGGATGTCAGCAGGGGCGATTGGCGGCGAAGGCGTGTAGCAATACTGGACGCGGCCGTCTGGCGAATAGAGGTTCGCGAAAGTTGTCGTATTTTCGCATGGCAGTAGGTGAAGGTCGGCCAGGCCGCTCAAAGCAGACAGATCTATGTCTTCACCGGCTCGAGTCAGGACTGCCGGCCGGCGCCCAAGTCTGGCGGCCGTCACCGCCGCAAAGCTGACTGTCCCCCCCAAGACATAGTCGGTCGCGGACGGATCTGCAGTCGCAATGTCTCGGGTCACCGTTCCTATCGCGAGTAAATCGATCGACATGGACGGTTCATGAGCTGCTTACGACTGATTCCACTTGATTCTTCACTCCTCTGACGACCCCCGCCGCCCCTCTCGGACAAGACTAAGCAACGAGGAACGGTCCAGCGACTAAGTCGTTCAGTCAGCGTGACCAGATTTGTCCTCAGTTACTTCAGCAGGATCTGCACCTTCCGCCGTGTATCTTCTCCCGTGCTTGAGGTGTAGACGAGATCGTGATTGCGTAGCGCTATGTGGACGAGGCGCCGTTCGCTTGCCGGCATCGGCTCCAATGATGCCGGCCTACCTGAGGCTACGACCTGTTCAGCCAGGCGGTGGGCCAACTGGCTAAGTTGCTCAGCCCTTCGCTGCTTGTACCCGTCAATATCGACAACTATGTTTTTCCAGCGGTGAAGCTCCTGATTGACCATGAGGCGGATTAGGTACTGCATGCTAGCGAGCGTTTCGCCATTGCGGCCGATAAGAACTCCCAAGTCCTCGCCGACAACGTTCAAACAAAGGGCGCGGTCATTGTCCTCCGGATTTTCCTGCCAGGAGATTTCAACTTCGGCTTCGATGCCCAGATGGACCAGCATTTGGCTCAGCAGATCGAACGCAAGGTCCTCCAGTTCTGCATCGTCCTCTCTCTCTTCGGCATCAGTCTCCGGCCGCGTATCTTCCGGCGATGCCTCTACAGGATCGACTGCGATCAGGTCAGAGACCTCAGTCTGCGCCCCGTAGGAGTTGCTATCAGCAGTTTCGTTCTGCACCGTCTCCGCGACTACCTGAGTCCCTTCTGAATCCTCGCCTGCTTCCTCGGACTGAATTACCGGCGGCAAGTGCTCAACTCTGCGCTTCAGGCGAACGTGAGCGTCTGAGGCGCCGATGCCCAGGATTCCGCGGCTCCCCTCGTCGACCACTTCGATCTCGATCTCATCTCGGGAAACTCCAAGCTGGCGCAGCCCTTCTTTGACAGCCTCCTCTACGGTCTTTGCCCTATAGTCGTAGCTCTGACCTTCATTCATCTTATCTTCTCTTTCGATTGCGCCGGTTCCGGCGTCGTTGAGGCGTCCTCTTAGGTTTGGGCTCCGTCGCTTCCGCAGAGGGGGTTACCGACGATCCGCCGTCCGATGACCCTGCGCCTGCAGTGGCCGCCAGGGCCTGCGGCGCCGGCGGCGCGATCGCGTTATTCACACCGCTCAGATAGTTGGCAATATATGTCTGTCCCAATTGCAACAGATTGCTAGTCACCCAGTACAATGACAGGCCTGCAGGCACTTGCAAGGTAAAGAAACCGAACATGAGCGTCATAATCGTCGTCATTTGCTTCATCATTCCGGCCTGGCCTTCGCTGCCAGTCGGGGTAGTTGCCGTCGTCATTCTCTGCATATAGACCTGGCTGATCATGAGCAAGGCCGGTAAGACAAGGTATGCCAGCAACAGAAGATACTCACCGTTATTGAACTTTTCCGGAATCCAGGCAAGCCCGCGCGTGAATTCAGGAAAACCTAGGTCGGGAATCCAGAAAAAGCGGGCGTCCGTCAAGGAAGGACCCAACGCAACCAGAGCCGAATACAGCCCAAACAGTACCGGCATCTGAACGACCATGGGCAGGCAGCCACTGAGTGGGTTCACGCCCGCCTCGCGATAGAGCTTCATCTGCTCCTGCGCCATCTTGTCTTTGTTTTTTCCGTACTTCTTTTGGAGCTCCTGAAGTTGAGGCTGAAGATTCTTCTGCG
>VYDA01000330.1:7635-10578 GCA_009843665.1 Caldilineaceae bacterium SB0675_bin_29
CTCCATATTTGAATCAACGTTAACGGGAACGTGATCAGTTTGATGATGATGGTGAACAGAATGATGGCAAAGCCCCAGCTATAGGGGATATCCCAATTCACAAGGCTTGTATTCAACCAGATCAGGGATTTAGCCAGTGGGAAGACGATAACGACCTGCCACCATCCGTCTGCTTCGGCCGTGTTCCAATCCACTACACCTTCCCGTGGAACACCGCAGCCGCCAAGTAGAAGCGCCGCCGATACCAGGAACAACAGCCACAGAATCCTTCTGCGATTCACAGTTTTTCTCCTAATCGCCGCACCATACAATGGCGCTGGCAGGGCCGGTTTACGTCATGACAGCCGCAGCCTTCATTGCTGCCAAACTGCGTATTGTCAGGCCGCTTCACCCGCGTGTCGTCCACTACATCCCATGGCCTGCCCCAGTTCGTATCTCTGGCAGATGAATCGCAGTCCGGCAATTTGCCCTATACCGTTCGCCGGATAATTCAATCGAATGAATGCGCAAGAAACAAGCGAGTATTCAACAGTTCTTCAGGGGACTGGGTCAAACCCACCTGGATTCCATGGATGGCATCTACAGATGCGCCGCAAACCCATCCACACTCCTTGAGCCGCCCCGTACCGCTCCACCGCCTCATACGTGTACTGAGAACAGGTTGGATGGAAGCGGCAGTTGCTCCCCAGGAGCGGCGAAATCCCTCTCTGATAGAGCCTTATCAAGAGCAGGAGGCTAGATCGCAAAGGTCACCTCTCAAGGACGCGGTCCTCGTTTGGGCCCGGGTCGGAGGCGAAAAGTGCTGCTCGACGAAAAAGGCGGGAAAAGGTGTCGTCAATCTGACTGTACGTCGTCTTACGAATCGGCGAACGGGCTATCACGACGCAGTCCCATCCCGGCTTGATCTGGTCCATGCGCAGTCGCACCGATTCACGCATCCGCCTCTTTACACGGTTGCGCAGGACCGCATTGCCAATACGGCGGCTCACGGAAAAACCAAAGCGGCTATAGGGAAGGCGATTCTCCAGAATGCACAGTACAGCAAAGCGTGTGCTATACGTTCTGCCCTTGCGGCGGACCTCCTGGAACCGGCTATTTTTCCGTACTCGAAAGCGTCGTCTCACGCCGCTCAATGTCCGAAAGACTCGGTGAACCCTCAATCGCAAACGGTAAGTGAATCCGGAAGAGCAAGCAAGCAATCCTTCCCTCTGGGCATCTCTCCGAAGTCTTCGGATCACTCACAGAATCGCACGAAACCTGCATTTCTGCCACTTGGAAAAAGCGGCGTCACGCCCCTAATGGGTTCTCTTTCGAGTTGAAAGTCTGACTGTTAGTTCTGTTCGCTGCTTAAGGCGGCGGCGCTTCAGCACATTCCGTCCACCCGGCTTGCTCATGCGTTTGCGGAAACCATGTGTCCGCAGCCGCTTGCGAACCTTTGGTTGCCAGGTTCGTTTGGGCATCTCTTAACTCCTCAAAAAGGAACAATCCAGAATAACTACCAATAGTCAATTATACGTGGAATCGGCATAGACTGTCAAATCTACTGCCAATTTCGAAGTTCCGCGACTTCCGCAGCCCGCCCCCGCCTCGTGACATCCTTCTCCAGGTTTCGCACAGGTTCAAGTCGCGCAATGCGTGCGCGTCTTGTAAAAGTGCCGAGTGCTTCTCCTGCCTCAGCCACGGCAATTCTTTTCTCCTAGCTGTAGCTCCCCGCTCACAACTAGATCGCTACCCTGAGTGAATCAGGCAAGGATCCCCACACGGCTTCTCATGTTGACGTCCAGTCTGAAACCTCAATTGCCTGAAGTTCCGGTCGTCTGGGCATTCGGCCTTCGATTGTGCGGAGGGCTTACCCCGGCAACGCCCACCGGAGCCGGCCCACCTTAGCGGTCACGTGGAGCGTCTGAGGGCATTCGCCCGTCGCGCACTAGCCGCTCCCTCTCGAATCCCTGATTGAGGCGTGTCGAAGGGCTTGTAAGTACTCGCCAGTTCAATTGGAGCCCAAGAGTGATTGCCGAGACCTGCCGAACAAGGCCACCGCAATCAAAGTGGGTGGCGTGCAGGGCGATCAGAATCAGTCCCGCAGAACCCGATACGCCAGGTTTGTGCACTGGCAACGGCTTTATACCCACGGGTATTTCTCGTGTATGCCTCCCTCAACGGGAAAGTAGGCTTTTTCGCTCAATTATCCCGTATGATATAGTTATAGATAGCCGCCTGCACTCCTTTGGGCGGCTTAGCTTCTGTCATTCCGGTGCCGCCTCCGGGCATTTGGCGTTGCAAAATGAACTGTAGCCTATTTTGAATTCCGAATCTGACGACGCCTCCCGTTCTTCGGCCGGCAGCACAGAAGAAACCGAAGAAAGACTGGCGGGCACAGGTCCGAAGGACTTGGCGCGGGAAGAGATTTCTTCCCTTCAGATGCTCGAAGAATCGGCGGCACAGTTGGCCGCGCTGCGTCAGCGCGCCGAGTCTCTCCTTGAGCAGTTGGCCTCTAGCGCCAACTCCGCCTCACCCCTCCACGACCCGGAAGCCAGGCAGGCACACTCATCAAAAGCGGATGCCGACCAGCAAGATCCTGACTTGCGTCCGGATCAGGCCGACCGGCCCGGCCCGGAATCTGATTCGCAACCAGAATTTGAAATTGGCGATGCCGCTTCGTCAAGACAGACGGTCCCGCGTTCGGACATGGCCAGCCCTGTCGGACCCGCCGCCGAATCCCATTCTCAGTCAAAGCCTTCACATCAACAGATCTCGCCTCCGGAATCTGAATCTTCACCACTGTCCGACAGACGCAGTCAGTCTTCCTCAGGGGTCGAAGAGTACGCCAGAGAGGAGCGGGCGTATGGTCAGTCTGGCCTCGGTTCAGTTAGCCGTCCGGAGGCTCAAGAGCAACAGTATCCGATCCAAAGCATTGGAAGCCAATCCGATTCAGTTCTCGAG
>VYDA01000330.1:10588-15680 GCA_009843665.1 Caldilineaceae bacterium SB0675_bin_29
CTGTAGCGCCTGCGCCAGACTGGCTCAAGTTCGAAGTTGCTCCCGAATCACTATCGCCTGAAGCTCAACTGATTGAGGAGGAAATTGCCGGCCTTTACGAAGCGATCGACAGGTTTCGGGAGACGCGGCGCGAAAACACGGGCCATGCACTCTCGCTGTTGCGGGAGGCCAGAGATATCATCTCAGGCCAGCCCCACCGCATCGAGCGGGCCCAGTACAACATCCAACAGGCCAGGCAGATCATCGAACGCGCCAGATCCAGCCGCAGGCGCGCACGAGGCATTGCATTTCGCACTTTTGGCCTTCTCATCCTCTGGCTAGCCGCGCTGGGGGGCCTTGGCGCCGCCCTGTATCTCTATCCGCTCGAAGTGAATGAGGTCATCGCAATGGTCGCAGCAAGCACCGGTTGGAACACATCCCACTATTATCCATTGCTTTGGACCATAGCGACCGGCGGAATCGGCGGCTGTCTGGGCACCATTTCTTTCCTTTTCGAGCGAATGCGAGTGCATGAGGATTTTGACCGCCAGTACATTCTGCGCTCTGTGATTCAGCCGCTGATGGGCATTTTTCTCGGCCTGATCTCATACGGGATACTTGTCGTCCTCTTCAACAGCTTGGACGCATCCATCGTCGGTCACCCAGTTACCACCTACCTGCCCGCCGCCCTGGCCCTTCCGATCGGCCTCTGGCAGGTATACGTATATGCCGCAATCTTCCGCGTAACCCGACTGCTTACTTTCCAGCGTCGCCGTCGCTGGTAATGCCTTGAGTCAGGGCCGTCAAGACTTCGCGCCCCTGCCTCCCCACGTCAGTAAGTCATGGCCCTCGTTTCAGCTCACTGAACGGGAGAAAGACCCTGTCTTTGCCGTTCGCGTTGTGATTGGGCTACAATTTCTCTGCGACGAACCGAACATATGAGCCGCAGTAGCCCGAGGATCACGCCGTGTCGGACGGGAATCCCCTCGTCGAAGTAATCATCTTTCTCCCGATTCGCCGTTCTTTCAGGAAGCAGGAATCACCTCCTGTCGACGGCGACTTTACCGGCCTTCACGGAGAGGGTGCGTCAAGTCTCTCTCCCGACTACAATTGGCCCGAGTCGGTTCATCAGCGGACCGGCGGCGCAGCCCGCTTTCAAACCTTCCACTATCACCTGCCACCCGGTCTTAGAGGGAAAGTTGAGACGGGCCACCTCGTATGGGCCCCCTTTGGCGCGCAAGAGGTACAAGGCATCGTGGTCGGGCCCGCGGCCTCATCACCAGTTGAGACAAGGGCCATAGATCGACTGGCGCGTCTCCAGCCCGTTCTGACCCCGGCGCAGTTGGACATTGCATTCTGGATCGCGGACTACTACGTCGCCCCCATCTCCGAAGCTGTAAAACTCTTCTTGACTCCCGGCCTACTAAGCAAGAGCGGCGAGCCCCCCAGAGTCCGCGCCAAGCAGGAAGAACAGATAGAGCTGCTCATCGACCCGTCATCCATCCGCGAAAGGCTGTTGGGTCTAGAGCACCAAAGTAAGCAAGCCCTGGTCTTAGGGGCTCTCCTGGCTGCTCCATCCCACTCATGGCCGCTAAATAATCTGTTAACCGCAGGCTGCCTTTCAAACAGGGGGCCAATTTCGGCTCTTGAGGAAAAAGAGCTGGTCCGCGTCGTTGACGACAAAGTCATGCTGGCACAGCCGCCAGGCGCTGCCGAAGATGCCATTCTAGCCCTGAAGCACGCGTCAAAGTTTGAACCTGTCCTACAGGCCCTCGCCAGAGCCAAGGCGCCCATGTGGAAGACCGATCTTTACGCCAGCGTCAAAACCAACCTGGATTCACTGCGCAAACTGCAGGACGCCGGACTGATCCGGCTCGAACACAAGGTCCGATACCGCGACCCACTCGGAGGACGGATTTACCCCAGGACATCCCCTCTCGTACTGACCGACCAGCAGCAGAATGTGTGGGATGAGATCAGAGTTACCTGTTACACGACTGTGGGTTCAGTGGCAACCGACCCGGATACGGTAAGTAAAGGAGCTGCCTCTTCATCAATACGAAGCCAGTGTTTTCTCCTCCACGGCGCCACCGGCAGCGGCAAGACGGAAATCTATCTTCGTGCAATCGCCGAAACATTGGCCTGCAACCGCCAAGCCATCGTCCTCGTACCCGAAATCGCTCTCACGCCCCAAACTGTTGCCCGCTTCGCCGGCCGGTTCCCTGACCGCGTTTCGGTAGTCCATTCAGGGTTGAACGCCAGCCAGCGATACGACGTCTGGCGAAGGGCCCGCGACGGCCACATCGACGTAATTGTCGGCGCACGCAGCGCCCTCTTCTCCCCTCTGCCCCGCCTGGGTCTCATTATTGTCGATGAAGAACACGAGTCCACCTACAAGCAGGACACCGACGAGTGGGGAAGTTTTACCGTCTTCTACGATGCCCGTACCATCGCAGTCCGGCTTGCCGCTGTAACCGACAGCGTCCTCATCTTTGGAACAGCCACACCTTCCCTACATGCCTACCACGGCGCGAAACAGGGCAGGCTGAAGCTACTCGAAATGCCTTACAGGGTGATGGGTCACGGCGAGCAGGATGAAGCCCTTGCGGAACAAGGCACCGGTCCGCTCTCGCCACCCGCATACGCTGCTCTACCCCCGGTTGAAATCGTGGACATGCGGCAAGAGTTACGCGCTGGAAACCGCAGCATCTTCAGCCGCAGCCTCCAGTCCGAGCTTCACGCGGTTCTCGACGACGGCCAGCAGGCCATCCTCTTCATGAACCGCCGCGGCACACACTCATTTGTCATGTGCCGCGACTGCGGCTTTGTCGCCGAATGCGAACGCTGTGAGACGCCTCTCACTTATCACGAACGCGCGGCCCAGCTCATATGCCACCGCTGCAACGCCCGGGATCCAATCCCTGAAAACTGCCCTGCGTGCCACAGCCATCGTATTCGCTTCTTCGGCACAGGAACGCAGCGAATCGAAGAGGTGGTGAGCCAGATCGCGCCAAGGGCCCGCCTACTGCGCTGGGACCGCGACACTACCGGTCGCAAAAGCAGCCACGAACAGATCCTCGATCGATTCGCCAGCCATGAGGCCGACGTCCTCATCGGCACCCAAATGATCGCCAAAGGCTTGGACCTACCGCTCGTCACTCTTGTCGGCGTCGTCGCCGCGGACGTTGGTCTGTATATGCCTGATTTCCGAGGCGCTGAACGAACTTTTCAGCTTCTAACGCAAGTCGCCGGCCGGGCAGGGCGCAGCCACAGAGGCGGGCGCGTAGTCTTCCAGAGTTATACGCCCCAGCACTATGCGCTGCAGGCCGCTGCCCAGCACGACTACCACGCCTTCTATCGGCGTGAAATGGACTTTCGTCGCGAGCAGCAGTACCCCCCAGTCAGCAGACTTGCCCGCCTGATTTTCTGGCACAAGAAGCTGGAAACGGTCGTGGAGCAGACGGAGCGCATGATGATGAACCTTGAGAACCGGGCGGAGGAGATCGGAATCTGGGGCGATGGAACCGACCTGCTGGGCCCCGCCCCGGCACCCTATGCGCGCATACGCGGCTACTATCGCTGGCAGATCATAGTGCGGGCCGCCGACCCGTCTGCCCTCTTGCAAGGAATCGACATCCCTTTCGGCTGGCGAATCGATATCGATCCGGTCTCGATGATGTGAAGGGAGTGTAGTTCAGCGAGGATTATGGCTTCTACAGATTCGACATCAGATTGCGGAAATTGAGGCCCGGCGCAATTTTGCCCAAGACGCGTACTCCTTTCGCACCGGTACTTTCAGGTACGTTGCCTCCCTTACCCTGCACAGCCAGCCACGCGAGCAGAGCAAAGCCAAGGGCCTCTTTCGAGTCCTCGTCGCCTGGAACGCCTGCCACGTCCCCGTACTGCACCAACGCGACCTCGCGCCCGTACCTCCGTGCCAACTGGGCCTTGATGCGCTTTTCAAGCACCGGGTTGCGGGCGCCTCCCCCGCAGACGACCAATTCCACAACAGGCATCGGCCCGAACAGGCGATAACTCTCGGCAACGGACGCTGCCGTCAGCTCCGTAATCGTGGCCGCAAAGTCGGACATCGAAAGGCCCGCCTCCGCGGCCTCCAGACAATACTTCTCAGCCAGACCGCTGCTGAACAGCTCTCTACCGGTTGACTTGGGTGGAGACTGACGAAAGTACGGGTGGGTCAGCCAGCGTTCGACCAGCTTGTCGGCGCAGTGCCCGCTGGCCGCCAGTTCGCCGTCCCTGTCAAATTGCAGCGCGCCATCTGTAGCACGAGCCGCTGCCCAGTCGATCAGCACGTTGCCTGGCCCAGTGTCAAAGGCCACCGTCGGCGCTGAGGATCCCACTGGGGGCAGAAAGGTGACATTACCTATTCCGCCGATATTCTGAACAGCCCGGCACCCCTCCACGGATGCCGGGGGACGCAGAAAAATCCGGTCAAAGATAGGAATCAGCGGCGCCCCTTGTCCTCCTGCCGCCACGTCCGCTACGCGAAAATCGGCAACGGTAGTGACTCCGGTACGCTCGGCAATAACTGCCGCCTCTCCGATCTGCAAAGTGGACTGAACCGCCCCGCTCTCTTCTACTTCGTGCCATACGGTTTGCCCGTGCGAACCGATCAGATCAATCTCATCTATGGACAGACCATTAGAATCGGCCACGCACAGGGCAGCTAAAGCGAACTGCTCCCCCAACTGGAATCCAGCGCGGCTCACTTCGCGCGTTGCGCCCTTTCCTGCCATCAGGCGTCCGATTAACTCCCGATCTCGCGGTGGCCACGGAACACTCTCAAACCCAAACTGCCGCATCCGGGGACCGTCGGAAGAACCCACAATCTCTGTCAGGACCGCGTCAATCCCGTCGGCAGAGGTGCCGCTCATCAGGCCGATAACTCTCATCGTATCCGCGGCCCGGGTTCTGCAAGGGCAAAGGATTTAGCTTTCGAGCACTTCATTCTAAGACTTGCTTTCCAGGGCCCGCCCAAGCTGTGCCCATTTTCGAAAGGGACGGAATCCACACTTGGCATAGAAGTCCAGAAGCGTTGTCCAGTCGATCACACATCCGTTGATCCCGCTATTGTGCAGCCGCCTCAGACCGG
>VYDA01000727.1:0-7741 GCA_009843665.1 Caldilineaceae bacterium SB0675_bin_29
GGATATGCCACGGCAGGTTGTCGCTGTTCAGAGGCGTTGTAGGGTGGTAGTCGAGCAGAATGAGGTCTGCAAAAGCGCCGGGGGTTAGAATCCCAACCGGCTTGTTGAAAAAGACGCCGGCCAGCCTGCGGTTGTTGTAAACCGCCATCTCCAACACCTTATCGGCGCCCAGCGTTCGAGGGTCCCCGCTGGTAACTTTGTGCAGTTGATCGGTCACCTTCATCTCGGCGAACATTTCATTGCTGAAACCGTCGTTGCCGAGTACGACCGGCATCTCTCCCCGCAGCATCGCCGGCACATCGGCCGCGCCCACTGCGTTATTCATATTCGAGCGGGGTTGGTGCGACACAAACGTCCCCGTCTCTTTCAACAAAGCCATCTCCCAACTGTCAATATGAACGCAATGGGCAAAGATGCTTTGGTCCCCTGTGATGTCGAACCCGTGCAATCTCTCCACCGTGCGTTTGCCGCTGCGGCTCAGGCTGTCCCAGGCGTCGGCTGGGTGTTCCGCAACGTGAACATGAAAGTGGCTGCTCTCCGCGCGGCAGGCCTCCAGCGTCTCGTCCGAGAGTGTCATGCTGGCGTGCAAGCCGAAAGTGGCGGCTACCCGCTCCGCCAGCGAAGAGCCGCGCACCGCCCCCGCAAAGCGTACGTTTTCACGAATCCCGGCCCGCGCCGCCTCAGGACCGTCCCGGTCCGTCACCTCGTAACAGAGTACTGCCCGCAGCCCACTGGGCTCTACGGCCGCGGCGATTGCGTCCAGGCTACCGTCGATCGCATTCTGGCTGGCGTGGTGGTCGATCAGAGTCGTCGTGCCGTTGCGGATGGCATCCACCAGGCAGACCTCCGCCGAACTCTGCACGCCATCCAGATCCAGCGACCGGTCCAGCGGCCACCACAGCTTCTGCAAAATCTCCGGAAAGTCCTTGGCCGGCTCCCCCGGAATATACATCCCCCTGGCAAATGCCCCATAGAAGTGCGTGTGAGCGCAGATCATGCCCGGCATCAGCAGGTTGCCCTGCGCATCCCACCTCTCTGCCTCAGGATAGCGGTGCAGCAAAGTCCCGCTCTCGTCGACGTCAGCGATCTCGTCACCGCGTACATAGACACCGCCATCTGACAGGATGCGGTTGGAACTGTCGAAAGTGATAACGGTCGCGTTGTGGATGAGCATTCTCTACCCTTCTCCCCATGCACTGGATATTGAACAGTGACCCGAAGTCAGTGAAACAAGACACCGCTAGCCACCGAAGATAAGAAGTATACGGTTGCCAGTTTGAAACGCAAATGCCGGGAATGGCTCTGCAAAGATTCCAGGCCTCGTGCGACCCTGCGAGGGAATCCCTCGATCGGGATTAAACGCAATTTCACGATGACTCACGGGCGGTCTCAGGCAGTTCCCTGCAACGAGCCTGATTTTCGCAAACCGCATGAACTCCTTATACTGAACTCTCTGAATCAGAACTTTCGGTACAGGAGCGCTTGGTGAAAACACTGGTTACAGGCGGCGCAGGCTTTATCGGCAGCCACATCGTGCGTTGGCTTCGCAAGGCCGGCTATGAGGTCGTTGCCGCCGACAATCTGCGAACCGGCAGACTTGCCAATCTCCCAGCCGATGTACCCCTCTACGAGGTGGACATTCGCAACCGAACCGGTCTTGCCGAACTCTTTGCCGCAGAACGCCCTCAGGCCGTTGTGCACCAGGCGGCCCTGGCAAACGTGCGCGAAAGCATGGAAGACCCCATCACCTATGCCGAGGTCAACATTATAGGTACCCTGCATCTGCTGGAACTGGTGAAAGAATACAACTGTTCCAAGTTCATTTTTGCCAGTACCGGCGGCGCGGTCTATGGAGAAGGTCAGCCGCCGAAAGAGTCAACGGCTGAAAACGTCCGGTCAGGTGGACTGGCTCCCGAATCTCCGACTCTTCCATTTGCAGAGGAAAGTCGCCCGCAGCCCAAAGACAACTACGGCGCCAACAAGCTGAGTTGCGAGCACTATATCGAACTGTACAATCAGAACTATGGCCTACCCTACGTCATCCTGCGCTACGCCAACGTCTACGGTCCCCGCCAGGACGTCAAGGGCGAGGCCGGCGTCGTTGCCATATTCTCCGGGGCTATGCTGGCTGATCAAGCCACCTACATAACCGGCGATGGCGGCCAGCAGCGCGACTTCGTCTACGTGGACGATGTCGCCAGAGCCAACATTCTTGCTCTTAACAGTGATCTGACCGGTACCTACAACGTGGGCACAGGCCTCCCTACCGACATCAACACACTTTACAGGCTGCTCGCGGACCTGACCGGGTACGGCCGCAAACCTGGCCATCTGCCCCGCCCCGCCGGCGAGGTCCGTGCTACTTGGTTGGACTGTTCCAAGGCCGGAAAGGAGTTAGGATGGGAAGCCGAAGTCGACCTTCGGGAGGGTTTGCGCCGTACTGTGGAGTGGGCCAGAACGGCAGCGGCTACGGTATAGCGGCAGTTTTGCCGCTCGATCTCCTGCCTCCCACTCGCCTTCTGTTGGGATAGCTATGCACGTGGTCGTCAGTGGCTGGTTTTGGGGACAGCACGATACCGGCAGCGGACAATATCTTCACCGGCTCTTGCCCCACTTGGCGGCCCTGAGTGACTCGCATAGGATAACGGACGGCGCAGACGTTTCGGGCCTTGGTCAGCCACATGAACCGGTCCAGAAGGGCAACAACCAGAAACATGCCAGATATACGCTGCTTCTACCCCGTAACCCCCTCGACAACGAACATCTCAATGCACTGGAAGCGTACGACTCTCAGCTGACCGTTGTCCTTTCCACGCCTCCGCCGCTCCCCCGCCAACTGGCAAAGCTATATTGGGAACAGGTGACAGTGCCCCGCCGCGCCCGCAGTCTGGGCGCTGATCTCTTGCTCGTTCCCTACTGGGCCGCTCCCTTGTGGCAACCCGTGCCAACAGTTGTCACCGTTCACGATCTAATCCCCCTTCTTCTGCCACCCTATCGCGGGGGATGGAGAGGCCGGTTCTATACCAGGTTAGTCTCCACCTCGGCCCGGCGCTGCGCCGCAGTAGTTACCGTCAGCGACGCCAGCAAACGGGACATCGTGCGCTATCTCGGCGTACCTGATGAGCGGGTGACTACGGTATACCATGGACCGAACAGGGAAGACGATGACGAGGAGAAAAGGGGAGACGACCCAACGCTCGACCGCATCCCTCGGGTAGCGCGCAAGTATGCCTTGCCAGAACGCTACTTTCTTTATCTCGGGGGCTTTGACGTGCGCAAGAACGTTTTGAGGATCGTGAGCGCATATCGCCGATACCTCGATCTCGGCGGGGATCCGGCCGTCAAGCTGGTCGTTGCAGGCAAGTTGCCGACTGCGGACACACCTTTCTTCCCGGATCCGCAGCGGCTTGTCAGGCAACTCGAACTAACCGATCATGTGCGCTTCATTGGTTGGGTGGACGAGGAAGACAAGGAGCCGTTATTTTCCGGCGCAGCCGCCTTTCTCTTCCCCAGCCAGTATGAGGGCTTCGGCATGATGCTGCTGGAAGCCATGGCCGCCGGCTCGCCGGTCATTACCAGTTCGGAGTGAGACGGAACTCAAAGTCCTCGCCGCTGTTCGGTGCGTAGCAGACCTGGCGCATGTTCAGCGACGGGTGATCCCGCCCAAACTCTTCGGTGATTTGCCAGAGTTCCGGGCTGTCCAGGAAAATAGACATCACTGCGGCACAGGCCGCCACGGGGTTGGGGACCGATGTGTAGGCAGCCAGCCAGGCGCCCGCCGCCTCCGTGTATCGGTTCTCCGGATGTTCTTCTTCCAGCGTTTCCAGCAGTGACTCAGCCTCGGACCGCTGGCTGTTAAGCGTCAGGACCTGCACAAGCCGGAAGTTGGCGAGCCCTCGTAACAGCGCCTCCTCCTCCTCCGGATTCGTCCCCTGAACGCTGCAAGGCTGCAAGTCAGGCGACTCCAGGGCATCCTTATACAACTCAATAGCTGTCGCATAGCTCGCCCGATTCCCCTCTGGGCCCGCCGATTGCAGCGCAATATTCGCCTCGATCAGGCGCAGCCCCAAGCAGTTGCTGGCGTCATTCGCGCGGTCATAGGACCACGTGTGGCGACGCAGCGGTGAGCCGTCCATGCTGTACCAGATCTCCGTATGCGGTATTACCAGCCCCTTCTCCTCTCTACCGCTGACACCGCCGCTGAACCAGAGGCGATGGACACGAGGAAGATCAGATGACTCGTCTTCGACTATGTCGACCGTGACCGTGCCCTCAGCAATGGTGGCCCCCTGCCCAATCACGGACTGGTAGGCGGCCGTTAAGCTGTCCCAGGTGATGGCTTCTACCGTCAATAGACAGAAAGTAGTGCATCGCTCCAGCTGCCAGAACAACTCCGGCCGGCCATCTCCGTCTGCATCTCCAATCGCCAGAATGCTGGGTAGTCCCTCTATTCCCGGTGCGTAGACAGGCTTAAAGCTGCCGTCATCCTGCTGGTGCAGAATCAGGACAACCCCGTCCGCCCCGCCCGGCCCGTATCCGTCATCGCTGACAACTGACGGCATCGCGATGACATCCTTCAGCCCATCCTGGTTCAGATCGTAGATTAGCAGTCCCCCCCGGCCGTTGCCCAACGCATCACAGGCCTGTAGCCAGGCGTCGAGGAAGATTCTCAGCTTCAGGATCGCACTTTCCTGCCTCTCGCCGTCTGAATCTCCGACCGTGCTCTGTCTCACGGTGATCTCATTCATGACCTCGGGAAGGGCCGCGAGATACTCTGACACACGATCAGGACAGACGGGCAGTCCTTCGGTTTCAGTCTGGCGTGTCTCAGGCTCTTCGTCTTGCTTTATCTCAAGGTATGGGCAAACTTCCTCGGCTGTGAATGTGGGATTGGCATAACCGTAGTCGGCCAGTATGTTTACAACCTCAGAGTTAGCCGCTGCGAAAATGTAGACCGCTTCGCAAGCCGTCCTGGCATCACCGCTCTGCCGGAACGCGGCCAACCACCGTACGCCTACTTCCGCAAATATTTGCCTCTCGTAGGTGGACGCAAGTCTTTCCACTCGTTCCGCGGCCAGTTCAGGCTTCGATTCATAGCCCGCAATCAGAGCAAGGCGGAAGAGGGCAAAGCTCCGCAATTCGGCAAGCTCGTTGCTCCGTTCCCCGCATGCTTGCAAGTTCTGGTTCTCAGCAGCATCGGTATAGAGCCACTGTGCCTTTTCGAGGTACAACTCGCGAGTCATGGCGTGGTTGGCATCAACAACCGTATGGTAGAGGCAGAGGCTAGGCATCATCCTTTCACTGCTCAAGGCGTAAGGTGCCCCGTCCGTGCTCGCCCATACCGCGAGCCGCGCCCGCTGCGGACCGGCGCCGGCCCCAGCGTACTGCCCGCCTATCAGACGAATCTCATTGGGCCTGCCCGGAATGTCGCTGGGGGTCAATGATACGTTGGCGCCAGCCATTGTAATTGTACCCTTTGTCCAATCCCGCCATTCTATGCCATCCCAGCTGCGCACATGCACCGTGACGAAGCAAGAACTCGGTGCGCATACCGTATCCGTCCACACGACGTCGGTTAGACCGTCGGCGTTAATGTCCTGGGTTGCCAGCAAATCAATCGTTCCGCTCGCGGTGATCTTATAGCTAAGAGAGTGTCCTTCTCCCCCATCCAGAATCACCAGTTCCTGTTGGTCTGCCCTAGTTCTGCCCCCTTGTTCCGGAACTGCACTATTCCGTCCTTCTTCGGCATTCGTGAACACGAGAACGGCGTCGTCCACGTCATCGGAAGTGAGATCGGCGTTGACCAGTAATTGAAACTCGACCCCGCAATCCCCTAGAAAGGAAGAAAGTTGTGCTTGGCGGTTATACGTAGGAATCCTGAACAGGTCCGTCAGAGTCTGGCCAAGTCCAACTTGTGCGTCCGGACACGGAGGAAGGGTTACACGTCTTGGCAAGGGCAGGCTGATGCGGGGCATGAAAAAGGGTTCAGGATCGCTGTCCGACGAAAGAAGGGACAAGATATCCAGAACTGGCGTTGGCGTTACAATAGGAGATGGCCCCTCCGCCTGCGCTTCGACCTGCAACGCCTCCCGCGTTTCGACTGGCGCGGCTGTCGGCTCCGGGGTCGGCACGCCCGTCGGAGTTATCAGGCCCGCCGGGATCAGTAGCCTTTCCCCAACGAGTAGCGATTCATTGGGACGTACTGATTTAGGATTTGCAGCCTGCAAAATATTGACGGGCACGCCAAACTTCGCGGCCACTGAGATCCAGCCTTCGCCCCGCTGAACAATGTAATACTCCTCATCGCCATCAGGACTCCATGGGACAAAAAGACTTTCGCCGACGATCAGCCATCCGTTCGCACGGACGGAATCAGGATTTGCCTCCTGCAGCTGGCTCACTGTCAGGCCCACTCGCTGCGCCACCAGCGGCCAACTGTCGCCCGGCTGCACAATGTATGTATAGCCACTCTCCTGCGCCGAAACCGAAACGATCTGTAACAGGAAAAGCAATGCAATCAACGGAAATGCAAGCCGTAACCCCAACTTCATCAAATTCTCCCGAAACTTCTACCAGCAGATCCTTCTTGGCAAAAAAATGCTGCCCAAACTCGTTCCTGAACTTCTCGCAACGGACGCACCCTGAGACTGCTGCGCGCCGCTATCCGCCTCAAACAGGGTAAGAATCCACTCCAGTCCGTGGTCTCTATCAAAACGAGCAACAAATATGCGTACGGTTGTCGCCACTAACCAAGAACTACCATCAACTCAGTAAGCCGGCATGCCCCTCTGCTGTCTCGCGTATATCTCCATAGAGTCCCGGCGACAGAAAAGTCCACGTCAACATTCGTGGACATGCCAATCAGTATAATTTGTAACAAACTCGCATACAATCAATAGGCTGCGATTTCCTGACAGATTCCCCAGGCTGAGAATTCGCGCCTGGCCAAGGGGTGCCAGCCAAGTCTTCTCACAGGAAAGTACCTTTCACTGTACCCCATCATGAAATACCGTGCAAAGACAGAGTCTGCAATGGAAGATCCTGTACTTTCCCCGTTTTTCTACCCCTGCTTGGCAGGACTCTCAGTCAAGGGGTAGAATTCAGCGATGAATTCGATCCAGAGAATAGAACTGACACACATATCTGCCACCGGAGAAGCTGTGGGCCGCGACGAGGATGGCCGGGCCATTTTCGTCCCCGATGCAATCCCTGGAGAAACTGTCGAAGTCGAAACGGCTGCCGAAGCAAAGCACTGGCGCCGCGGCATCCTCCGTAAAGTAGTGACAACCAGCCCCGATCGCGTCGAGGCACCCTGTCCCCACTTCGGCCCCCGGAATCCTGTTCTGTCCGCTGAAGGTCAACTCCTGAATCCGTTTTGGCGACGGGCTGGTTGCGGCGGATGTCAGTGGCAACACATCGACTACGAACGCCAACTATCCCTGAAGAGAGAGATTGTCGTCAATATCCTGATCCGCGAAGCACGACCAGGAAAACCACGCCGGGATAGCCGGCAGATCGCCGAGCAACTGGTGACAGACGTCATCGCCATAGGAGCACGCGCCGACGATTCATCCAATGATGCGCCAGCAGTTCTCGATTACGGCTTCCGAACGCGAATGCAGTTCGATTTGGAACACTCCCACCAGCTCACTCTTGCCGGCCGCGACCAAAAGCCGATGGTCGTCGACGCCTGTCTACTCCACCACCCGCAGCTGGCCGAACTGTTCGCAGGATTCCGCGA
>VYDA01000727.1:7751-15522 GCA_009843665.1 Caldilineaceae bacterium SB0675_bin_29
GAACAAGGCAGCAGCGAGAAAGCAGAAGATGGTGAGCTTCCTCCCCGTCCCAACTCCTTCGCCGTCCATCTCGTGACACTCGCTGTAGGAGGTTCAGGCGATTCCCTTAGCGAGTCGGCCAAGGGCGTATTGATTCTTCACAGCAAGAGTGATAATCCACCCAACCTGGAGCTGGACCTGCCAGTGAATGTCTTCTTCCTCCACGAGGTTGACGAACCTTCCCTGGAGTTGCTTGTAGGTGACTGGAGTTACAGCCTGCAAGTGGCGGGGCATCAGCTCACCGCCTATCCCCCCCTTGGCGGCGACGCCCGGGACACCCACTTGCTGGCCGATGAAGTCCTGGCTGCCGTGTCAGCCGATCTGCTCGAACTGAAGACCTTTGAGCACGTACTCGACCTATGGGCAGGAATGGGCGCCCGCGCTGCAGTCCTGTCGGAACAGATCGCCACTATCGTCGCTGTCGAAGAGGCTGAGCTACCCGCAGCCGCTTTGCGCGTAAATCTGGAAGAATTCGACAATGCTGACGCCTGGCACGGCGAGATGCTTCCCACAATACGAAAGCTGCGTCGCGGCCAGTACCAATTTGATGCCGCCCTGCTCGCGCCGCCTGGCGGACATATCGACCCGGAATTGTTTTCCCTCCTCACCCGCATGCGTATCCGTCGCTGTGCCCTCCTTACCGAAGAGCCGGTGCGACTGGCCAGGGCGCTCGCGGCCCTGGACGAAGAAGGATATCAACTGACGGCCGTCCAGCCAGTCGATCTTCAGCCCCATCAGCCAAGTGTGACACTTGTCGCACGCTTTGACAGGAAGTGATCAGAAATAGCCGCCGCGCGTTGGCACAATACCGCTATTCGCTTCAACTACAGACCGGATGAACTACAGATGAGCGATTCCATTGAGATCCGCACCCTTACATCAGTTGAAGATTGTCGCCGCGTACAGGTGGTCCAGGATCTTGTCTGGGGCGGCGGGCACGGCGACACCATGTCGATCCATGTGTTGGTCACGCAGTCCAAGAGTGGCGGTCTGCTGCAGGGCGCATTTGCAGACCGGGGCGCCGAGGAAACGAAAGGGATGGTCGGCTTTTCCTTCGGCTGGCCCGCATTTGGCTATAACGCCGCCGGCGAGCGAAAGCTCAAGTTTTGCAGCCATATCATGGGTGTCCTGCCTTCATGGCACGGCCGCGGCATTGGGCTGCGCCTGAAGCTGTCGCAACGGGAGGAGTTGCTGCGCCAAGGCTGGACCGACTGGGTGACGTGGACCTTTGATCCGCTGCAGAGAGTGAACGGCCGCCTCAATGTCAGCCGGCTTGGCGGCACCAGTAACACCTACATCCGCAACGTTTACGGCGAGATGACGGACAGTCTCAACGCGGGCATGCCAACCGACCGATTTCAAGTGGACTGGTATCTGAACAGTCCCCGTGTCCGAGCTGCCCTCAGCGCCGGACCTCCGAACACGGAATGGCCCATAGATTCGCTGCAACGCGCCCGTACCCATTCCCTGGGCGGCGGCCTCCTGCGGGCCCCCCACGGGCCTCCACCTCAACCGGATGGCCGCCCCTACGCGCTTCCTCTGCCCGACAACGTGGACGCATTGCGCCGGGCTGGAGGCACACTGCTCTTTGACTGGCGTTTCTTTGTACGTAAGGGCGCCGAGAGCTGTCTGGACGCCGGTTACGCCTTGGTGGGCTGCATTCTGCTCGAAAAAGAGTGGCACTACATCTTCGAGCATCGGGCCTGAGCCTCTGTCGTGACAACTCCGAGTGGAGCCCCGTGGCACCAACGGCAACCGCCGAAAACTCACCAAGCGATGAGCGGCCAACTTTCAGCAAATTGTTGACTCATTCCTCTGGTTTCGGTATACTTTCCGTGCTTGTGAAGATTTAGAACTGTCTGAACCGTGATTTGAGTAGTTCTTGATATCGACATGATCCACGGTCGGCAACGTGCCCTCCGTACCGCGGTCAAGCATGACAACCAAGCAGATCAAGAGTTGCAGGCTAACTCAAGGTGAAGCACCAATTCTATCTCCACGAACACAGAAAGGATTCCACATGTTTCAGGAAGCCATTGCCAAGCTCATTGCCGGAACCGCGGTTGAAACCGTCAGCGCCCACTGCGACGGTCCCTGCGGCGTTTACGATCCAGCCTCCGCACGCATTGCCGCCGAAGCGGCTTTATCGATGACCCAAAAGATCATCGACCTCGGCCCGGCAGAGTCCGCCGATCACAACACCTATGGCCGCTTCGTGACTATCAAGGAACAGCAGGCACATCTGGCCAAGGAGGAGTTGCTCATCCTCTGGACCGACTACTTCAAGCCGGAGCACCTAGACGCAAACCCGGACCTGCATGAAAAGTTCTGGAAAGCTGCCAAGCTTTGCTCTGCCGTTAAGCAGGGCGTCGATATCGATGCAGCCAACGATCTGATGGCCGCCATCGAGGATATCCACAACGTTTACTGGGCCACTAAGGGGCGGGACGTAGCTTACTACGTGGCAACCTGATACCTGGTACCCCGGCACCGGCCTGCGTCCGCAGACCGAATTCAAGGTGGAAAAAGAATCAAAGACCGGACCCCCAGTAGGGTCCGGTCTTTTTTGTGAAGAAAGATGAAATCCGATGTGCCCCGCAGTGGCTGGCGGGAGATGGCGCTGTGGCTGATCCGCCGACGCCGGCTCTTCCGCGTAACTGGGAATTCGATGACACCGACTCTAACGGCCGGGGCCGTGGTGATGCTGGATCCCCAAGCTTATCGCCAGCAAATGCCGCAAGAGCAAGAGATTGTCGTCGCCCGCCACCCCCGCCAAGACGGGCTCCAAATCGTCAAACGGGTGGCGGCCGTAATCGAGGGCCCAACCGAAAGCGGGCACCCACGAGCACTGCTGATTCTTGCCAGCGATAACGCCGCGGCCGGTTCCGACAGCCGTACATTCGGGCCGGTCGAACTGGACCTGGTGATGGGCAAGGTCGTCAGTCGCCTGCTCTGACATCTGAAGAGCATAGCCAGCCCAGGGCATGCTGCCCCTAAATTCATTTTCTATCTTGAGTTCTACCGGCGCTGTCGGGGATCGAGCGCGTCGCGCAGTCCGTCGCCGATGAAGTTGATGCTGAGAATGGTGAGGGAGATGAACATGCCCGGCCAGATGACGAGCCACGGATTCTGGGTGATGAAATCTTTGTTTTCGAAGAGGAGCCGCCCCCACGTTGGTACGTTTGAAGGAAAGCCCAGCCCCAGGAAGGAAAGTGCCGACTCGGTCAGAATCGCCGCAGCCACGCCCAGCGTTGCCGACACGATAATCGGGCTCAGGACATTGGGCAGAATGTGCTGCCACAGGATCACAGGCTCGCGCGTCCCCACGCTGACCGCAGCCTCGACGAACTCCTTTTCCTTGATAGACAACACTGATCCGCGCACGACACGGGCCGTCGGCATCCAACCCAAAATGCCGATTACAATCACCACGAGCAGGAAAATGCCAAGTTCCGGGCCCAACATTGCTTTGAGCGAATCACGAAACAACATAATGATGACCAGCAGCAGGGGCAGGCTCGGTAAAGCCAGCATCAGGTCCGTGAAGCGCATGAGCGGGTTGTCCAGCCGCCGGAAGAAACCGGATAGCACGCCAACCAGCGCGCCAAAGGTGATGGAGACGAACATGGCGACGACACCTACCGCCAGCGAGATTCGCCCGCCGAACAGATTGCGCGCCAGTGTGTCCCGCCCCAGGTCGTCGGTGCCCATCGGGTACTTTACGGAAGGGGGTTGGTTGATCGAATCAATGTCATCGACGATGAAGCTGTATTCCGGGTCAACCGTGTAGACGAGAGGACCGGCGAGGACGCCAATTACAAGCAGTACGAGTACGACTACGCCGACATTTGCCAGATTGTGGCGGCGAAAGCGCAGCCATACATCCCCCCACAAGGTACGATGCTGGCGTTGCGGGAGTTCTGAGGCGAGGTTCTCAGCGGATGCCGTTTCCGTGCCTACAGCCATTTTCGCTCCTGCGGCCAGCAGCTAAGGATGCCTGGCCTGGATTTCCAGTGGCAAATTGCTACTGCACTCTAGCTGTACCGGATACGCGGGTCGAGTATGCCGTAAATGACATCGGCAATAAGATTGAAAACAACAATCAGGCAGGCAAAGATAAAGGTGAGTGTCTGTACTAAAGGAATGTCGTTCAACTGAATCGCGCCGATGAGGAGCGCCCCCAGGCCGTTTACGCGAAAGATCTGTTCAGTGATGATTGCCCCGCTGAAAATCGCGGGAATGCCCAATGCAATGAGAGTGACAACCGGGATCAGACTGTTGCGCAAGATGTGGCGGATAACGACATATCTCTCGCGAAAACCCTTGGCCGTCGCCGTTCGTACGTAGTCCATCGGAATGTTGTCGAGCATTGACGAGCGCGTGAAGCGGGCCAAAATCGCCGCCTGGAAGAAACCGAGGACCGCCACCGGCATCGCACTTTGCCTTAACTGCTCGACAAAACTTTTCCAATCTACAACCTGAAGATTCGTGTCATAGATCATGGGAAACCACTTGAGCTTCACACTGAATAGCAGAATCATCAAGAGGCCGGTAAAGAAGGTTGGGATCGAATAGCCGATTAGCGAGATGAAGGTCCCGACCTGATCGAAAATCGAGTACTGCCGAATTGCAGAGATGACACCGATCGGCACGGCGATTACAATCGCGACCAGATAGGCCAGCCCCACAACCCAAAGAGTTTGCGGTACACGCTCCAGGATCATATCCATTACGGGAACGCCCCGCCTGCCCCAGGAGGTCACACGTAACCGCTTCTCTCCATCGCCGATCTGAATGTCGAACGCGTTCTCGATCAAAGACAGTGGCTCATTCACAAAGAACTGGCGCATCCACAGCCCATACTTGACTGGAAACGGCTCATCCAGCCCCATTGCCTTGCGTATCTGCTGACGGATCTCGGGACGAATGGTCTCCGGCAGGGCGCTGGTCGGATCTCCAGGCGCGAGATCCAGCACCGCAAAGATGACGAAGCTTATCGCGATGAGGGTTGGGATGATGGTCAGAAGGCGGCGGACGAGATATTGGCCCACGGCGTGAATTTGGGGAGACAGGGAAAAGGGAGGAGAGGAGGATTCTCCTCCCTTACAAATTCAGATTAGCGATGCCAGTCGCCGACGTTCCACATCTGGCTGTCCCAACCGTTGATCCAGACACCCTTGAGGGTGTCCAGCTGGGCTGAGACTTCGCCGCGGTAGACCAGCGGAATCTGATAGAAGCTCTGAACATTGATATCGTTCAGTTGCTTCACCAGCGCTTCACGCTCCGGGCCGACCGGCGTCTGCGTCAGTTGTTCGAAGAGCGCGTCGTATTCGGCGTTGCAGCCGCGGAAGATATTGCCGCCGCCCCAGGAGTTGTCCCGCATCGGAATCTGGTCGCAGATCCAGTTGGAGAGATGCTGCTGCGGGTCAATCGTGGGACCGGTCGTGTACATCTGCAGGTCGGTGTAGAACTTCTGATAGGTGTCGGGGCTATTGGGATCGCCGCCGAAGAAAACGCTTGCGTCGTGGTTTATCAGCTCGGTCTCGATCCCGATCTGGAGCCACCACTGGCGCAGAAGGGCCTGTGTTTTCTGGCGTACCGAATTGGTAGAGGTCTGGTAGGAGATCTTGAGAGGCATACCGTTGTATTCGCGGATACCGTCACCGTCCGTGTCGAGGACGCCGTTTTCGTCCAACAACGCGTTGGCGCCGTCAATGTCCTGGGTCAGGCAGCCGTCATTTGAATCTGATACGTAATGGAGCGGGGCCGGGATTACGTTACAGGTTGGCTTACCGGCAAATCCGTAGAGCTGTTCGGAAATGAGTGTGCGATCGATCGCCATCGACATCGCCTGCGGAATCGGAGCGAAAGTCAGGAAGGGATGGGGGTTGTCACCGCCCATGTATTCGGAACGATCATCGCCCAGATCGGAGTGCGGGTTGGTCTGATTGACCAAAACGCGCTCGACATAGCCGGCAAAGGCGGAAATCACTGTGCCCAGCCCGGCAGCTTCCATGTCACGCAGAATGTCCGGCTCGACCTGCAGATTCCAGGCATAGTCGGCCTCTCCGGTCTCGAGGACCGCCCGGGCCGCCGACGCGGCATCGCCGCCGCCCTTGAAAATCACAGTGTCGAAATAGGCCGGGTCGCCGTGGTAGTGCGGGTTTCTTTCATATACCGCGACATCGTTCACCTTGAAGTCGATGATGCGATAGGGGCCTGTGCCCAGGGGCGCAGTGTTCTGCTCATTGCAGGTCTGCGCAGCCGCACCCACACAGTCGGCAAACTGTACGCTGCTGATAATCGGCGTATTCGCGCCGACAAAAGCGTTGTAGGGATACGGTGTCGGCGAATCGAACGTGATTTTGATCGTTCGATCGTCAACTGCTTCGACACTCTCAATGCCCAGGAAAGCCTCGCTGGCCGTGCAGCCGGTCTCCTCGGTGCTGCAGTACTGCCACGTGAAGACCACGTCCTCGGAGGTCACGTTGCTCCCGTCCGACCAGAGCAAGCCTTCCTTGAGCGTCCACGTGATCGTCATCAGGTCTTCCGAAACGCCGCCGTTCTCTATAGTGGGGATTTCCACTGCCAGCCTGGGCACGATCGTGCCGTTCGGGTCGTAGTTGGCCAAGGGCTCCAGCGTAATCGCGCCGGCGTCCTGGTCTTTAGTGCCGCCCGACAAATAGGGTCCGGGCAGAGAGGCGGCCTGCCAGTAGAGTATGGTCAGAACCTTGCCCTCTTCCTCCATTGCCTCCTCTTCTGCCATCTCTTCGTCAGCAGCCATGCTCTCGCCGCCGGCAGGTGCAGCCGCCGGGCAGGCAGCCAGCAAAAAGGCCATCGCCAGCAACAGGGCGACGACTCGCAAGGATGAAATGTGCCTTCTCATTATCGACTTCTCCTTTTCACTCTTAGGGAATGTTAATCTGTTAACGTTTTCGACCGCACGGGTGCTACCCATGAATTACGCAGGGGAGCAATATCGTCGCAGCTTGCAGATATTGGGCAAGAGTTGCCATCGGGGGAGTCGACTTAGCACATCCGCTTCAAGAAATCTGTCCGCATGAATGCGGGCTCGCCTTTACGCTTTGTGCATCAGCTATCCTACCATTCTTTCTGGTGTATTCCAATTGGGTACAGGAGAGAATAGATATGAATCAAGAGTCGTCTGCAATTTTTCGACCGAATTTCTGAAGCCCTGCTGCAACTCGTTGCGGCACCTTGCTCGCCCGAGAATTCAGGAAGGCCAAAATGCGATCCGGTTGGACGCCCTCATCGGATGCTCTACTCAGGCTGCGCTGGTTGATCTGGTAGAGGTAACGGGGAAAACTGGCCTGCCAACTGCTGAACCGTTCCACGCGAAATCGGTCCATCAGTGGCGTGTCTGCAGGCAGTTCGACCGTGAAGTCTTCCTCGACAGTGATCGGGTACCGGCGCGCCTCATTGGGTGTTTCGCCGTCATGGCCCAACCAGCGCGCGCCCCAGGCGCTCAACGAAAACAGCAAATCGTCGCCCGCTGACGGCTCCGCCAGCTCGACGGCTGACAGCCAGTAGAGTGGGCCGTTCAGCAGGAAACGCAGCAGCACACCTTCTACAACATCCCAATGTTCGAATCCGCGCAGGAAGCCCTCCTGACTCTCGTAGCGAATGTACCAGCTGTCATAGTCGCCGGCGGGCCGCTGAAAGTCGGGAGCCGTTTCCTTGATAGCTGCTATGACTTCGGCCTGGCTGTACC
>VYDA01000465.1:0-4530 GCA_009843665.1 Caldilineaceae bacterium SB0675_bin_29
GAACGGGGCGGGGCGGGGCGGTTTCGGCGGCGGTCAGATAATCGTCCGCGATCCGGAAAGCGGCGTCCTGACCGGGGGGAGCGACCCGCGCAAGGACGGTTGCGCTGTCGGCTGGTAACGAGAGTCCGGCGGCAACAATAAAAGTGCCCCTGGCATCAGGCAAGTCCGAGGTTATTGAATGGGTCAAATCTCCACGGTGTCATTCGCACCGGTTCGTCAGAAGATGGAGCACGCGGGTCTGGACGACCTGCTGATTCGCAGCTTTGAACATTACTACGCCCAACTCTGCGCCGGCGCCACAGGATACATCCCCGGCGCCAGTGCACGCCCACCATCAGACATAGCGCACAGCTCCACGGCCACCGGTTTTCATGAAGAGGGCCTGGAAGCGCTCGGCCGGCTCGTCGTCGTGAAACTGAACGGTGGACTCGGTGCGACGATGGGTCTGCACGGGCCGAGATCGCTGCTGATGGTGAAAGACGGGTTGCGCTTTCTCGATATAATCGTGCGCCACGTCCTGCACCTGCGACGGAAGATGACGACCCGACTGCCTCTCATCTTCATGAACAGTTACAGCACGCAGGAAGCTACGCAGAAGGCGCTTACCGGCTATCCGCAACTGACCGAATGCGGCGCCGGGGCCTTACCCCTCACTTTTCTGCAGAACAAAGTTCCCAAGATATGGCAGGAGACTCTGCAGCCCGTGGTGTGGCATCAAGACCCGGCGAAGGAGTGGTGCCCACCCGGACACGGAGACATATACCTCACCCTGCACATGAGCAGCATGCTGAGAAAGATGCTCGCACTCGGGTACGAATACATGTTTGTCAGCAACGCCGACAACCTGGGTGCAACGGTCGACATCGACATTCTCGGCTATTTCTCAGCTCGCAAGCTACCCTTTCTCATGGAGGTTACCGCCCGAACTGCGGCCGACCGCAAGGGGGGGCACCTTGCCCAGAGTCCCGATGGGCGGCTTCTGTTGCGCGAGATTGCCCAGTGCCCGCCAGAGGAGATTGCACAGTTCCAGGACATAGACCGCTACCGGCTGTTCAATACCAACAATCTGTGGATTCACCTGCCCTCGTTGCGAGAGCTGCTGCAGGAACGGGATGGTTTTCTGGATCTGCCAATGATCGTCAACAACAAGCCGGTGGACCCTTCACGCCCGGACTCCCCGCCGGTCTTCCAGTTGGAGACGGCAGTTGGGCTGGCGATCTCCGCATTCGAAGGGGCGCAGGCGATCCAAGTGCCGCGCGACCGCTTCATGCCGGTCAAGAGATGCAATGACCTGCTTGCGTTACGCTCCGATGCCTACCGGTTGAGCCAGGAACAGTGCATCGGTCTGGATCCGCGGCGGGGTACCGACCCCTTTCCTGCAGGTGCGCCCCTTGTCGAACTGGACGACCGTTTCTACCAGTTCATCGAACAGATCCAGGAACGATTTCCCCACGGGCCGCCTTCCCTGTTGCGGTGCCGCAGTTTTTCGGTTGCAGGCCCTTACACCTTTGGCGCCTCGGTCACGGTGGAAGGCGACGTCAGTTTGTCAAACAACTCGGACACGCCGGTCGATATCCCCGACGGCGCCGTTCTCTCCGGTTAGGCAGGCTCTCTGCGGCCGGTAGATGTCCGGCCGCGATCGGGGGGCTGCTAGCCGTGCCGCTTGCGCATCTGTTCCAGCAGCAGCGATTTGCCCCTGTGATAGCCGTGCCATAGCAGCGGGCTGGGCGACCAGTCCCACGCCCCCGTGTGCACGGCCATGCGGGCGGCAAAGCCCTCTTTGAAGCGCCAAACGCCCTGGAGGGGATCGGTCGGATCTTCCGGGTTTGTCGGCGCACCCCACCAGTCATAGACCGTGCAGCCCTGTGCCCTGGCCCACTGCAGCGCCCGCCACTGTAACAGGTAGTTGGGCATGTCGCGGCGCCGCCGGGCACTGCTGGCCCCGTTGAAATAGAGAGTTTGGCTACCGTAACGGAGCAGGAACAGCCCGGCAACCGGCTGAGATTCCTGCGCGTGCTCGGCCAACAGCAGCGCTCCGCCGGTCCGCGTCCCCTCGTCCTCCTGCATCTTCAGGAACATACGCCACAGGGCGTCGTAGTAGGCGAAGGGTCGGATCAGAAAACTATCGCGGGCGCTCGTCTCCTGGTAGAGTCGATAGAAGCCCGGCAGATCTGTAACGTCGCCGCAGCGGACGGTCACCCCACGCCTTTCGGCCAGCCGGATGTTATAGCGCCATTTACTCTTAAACGAGGCCAGCAGCTCTTCATCGGATTGGGTGATGTCGGTGAAACCGGTGTTTTTGAACTGGATCTGCTCCGGGCTGAAACGCCAGTTGCGCTGGAGCAGCAGTTGCTTCAGGCGGACCCCTTCGCCATCCCTTTCGCCGACGTCAGGATCGATTTTTACCTGAACGCATTTTCGCCGCCGGCACAGTTCTTCGATCTGCGCCAGTACCAGGGCAGCTGCTTCGTCATCCGACCAGTCCAGCAGGGGGCCCTTGGGCACGTAGGCAACGCGCAAGGGCAGCGCAGGCGAAGGCTGCCGAGACAGCCACTGGAAAGCTCCCAAGGGGCGGCCGCCGCGCAGCAGGCGCCAGCGCTCGACGCGCCAACCGCTGCCGGCTTTGACGGCACCCCAAGACCAGCTTTGCAGCACGTGGCTGCGGTCGGGCGGCAACTGGGCCAACAGTTCCTCCCACGCCTTGGCCGTCACCACCGGCTCCAGGGCTACGCCGGTGGAGGAAGGAGAGGGGGTCTTGGCTCGCTCCTCCTGTTTCTTTGCCCCGTGCCTGCTTTGCGCGGCCCGGTCCTTCGCCAGCAGTGCGCCCTGATAGAGGTTGTAGACCTGTCGCTGCAAGGGAAGGTCCCAGGCTCCGACTGTGCGCTCAAGTGCGCCGCCAAAGCCCTGTTTGAAACGGAAAACGCCCCAGAGATCACCGGCTGGGAGCGCATTGAGGTCGACCGGCGCCTTCTCGGCGGAAACGGTCTTGCGCCCTTCCTCCCAGAGTCCGGTGGCTATGGTGCCGATCTCATCAGGGATGCCCCAGAGATCATAGCGTGCGCAGCCGCGTTCCTTTGCCCATCGCTTCGCCTCCCATTGGAGCGCGTGGGTGGGCATAAGGTTGCGATGGTGGTTGCTGCTGTCCCCCCAGAGGTAGCAGGCGGTCGACCCGGCGGCGAACACAGCGATGCTGGCGAGGGGGTCGCCCTCATAGAAAGCCAGCAGGAAGGCGCCCCAGCGGGCGGCCAGCAGTTCGTAGGCGTCCCGGTAGTAGGCGGCGCTGTGGACGGAAAAGCCGTCCCGCTTTCCCGTCTCTTCCATCAGCTGCTGGAACACAGGCAGCTCATGTGCCTCCAACTCGCGCACGCTGACGCCTTTACGCGCGGCAAGCCGGATATTGTAGCGCCATTTGCTCTTCATGCGAGCGAGGATCGCATCGTCGTTCGGCTGCAGATCGACGACGACGGTGCTGCGAGGCTGAATCGTTTGCGGGCTGGGTTGGAAGCCGGCTGCGATGAGCCGCTGCCGGTTGGCGGCCGTGTCGAGCAGGCCCGGCTCGATCTTCAGCGCGAACGCGCCCTCCTGCCGGGCAACATCGCACAATCGCGCCACCACTGCTTCGGTCAGCGCGGCGTCGGACCAGTCTACAAGCGGGCCCCTGGGGACGTATGCCAGAACCTGGCCGAGGATTCTGCGAAAGAGGAGCATCGCTCCGGCTTGTGCGGCGCCGCCGTCTGCGGTTTCCGGCAGGAGAACGTGTCTGGCCCACCAGCCTGAGCGGCATTTCAAGGCCGCCCATTCGTGCGTCTGCAAGAGATGGCCGGCGGTATGGTTGCTGACGAACTCATTCCATTCAACTGCTTGATCTGTCACCGTTCCCCCTGTCGTCCCGCTGGCATACCCGGCCAGGAGAGGCTGGCCCGGAGGCCGCCCCTTCATCCTCTTACGCGGCCGCGCCGCGTTACCGGCGCCATCTGTCGATCATACCATACTGACCAGAACAGAATAGAAAGCATTAGCCAGTCATATCTCGCTGCCGCCTCAAGCCACCGGACGGCCGGCATCCAGAGTGAAAACGGTCTAAATTTGACACGGCCACGGCTCACTGCTATCGTCAAATTCGTGTCGTCTTTGTGGCTGCTTTCGATGAAAACTGCTCCCAGGCTGATAGCGGCGGTGTGCGGGAGATCTTGTTCGCTTGCCTTCAACGCGGAAGTTCGGTAGAGAAGGAAGAGCGCATTGCGGAAGGATAAGCATGCCCTGATTCGGACTTTGCCGCGTGCCTGTCTGCTCAACGCAGCGACCGCGCTGCTGCTGGGCAGTCTGCTTCTGGGCGGTTGCGACGGGCCAGCTGCCGGCGGAACGACATCGTCCGAGACAGCCGTGGTGACGGTCTTCGCGGCCGCATCGCTAACCGATGTCTTCCAGGAGGCAGCCGGAGCGTTCAGCCGCAGCGGCCATACAGGTAACGTCGAATTCAACTTTGCCGGTTCCCAGCAGCTGGCCGGTCAGCTGCGCGAAGGGGCGCGC
>VYDA01000465.1:4540-13870 GCA_009843665.1 Caldilineaceae bacterium SB0675_bin_29
GCGCAGATGTTTTCGCCTCGGCTGACGAGATGCAGATGCAGGCGGCAGTTGACGCCGGACGAATTGAAATGGAGAGCGTGAAGACATTCGCCTGCAATCGGCTGGTAATCGGCTACGGCCGGGGGGTCACGGGAGCTTCCGACGCCGCGCCGGGGCTTGAATCTTTGCTGAAGCTGGCCCGGCCCGGTCACAAGATTGTCGTCGGCGCAGAGGCCGTACCGATCGGGCAGTATACGCGTCGGTTTCTGGCTAATGCCGCGCAGGACGACCGCTTGGGGCCCAGTTTTCGGGCCGGCTTCGAGGCCAACATCGTGTCAGAAGAACAGAATGTACGGGGCATTCTCAGCAAACTGCAGTTGGGCGAGGCCGATGCCGGCGTCGTCTACGCCAGCGACCTCGTTGGCAGTACGGAGCTGCAGCGCATGGAGATTCCAGCCCATCTCAACGTCTCAGCGGTCTATCCGATCGCTCTGACCCAGGACAGCAGGCAGCCGGAGCAGGCGGCAACCTTTGTATCCTTCCTGTTTTCTGAAGAAGGCACCGCTGTGCTGGAAGCGCACGGCTTTTCGACCGAATGCCGGGCTGAAGTTTCAAGGGGAGCCTCAGAGGCTGCGGCGGCAGAGGTATCGGATTATGCGTACGACTGAAGCCGCCGAGGCGATGGGCATCCCCGTCGACAAGGCGCGGGACGACCAGCGTTCCTCCAGTCGCCTCTCGCGACCGGGCATTGCTCTCTTCTGGTCGGCCGTGCCCATGATCCTGTTCCTGACCCTCCCCCTGCTGGCACTGATCTGGCGCACAGAGTTGACCGACATCAGTACACACCTGGCCCAGCCTGTGGCCCGCCGGGCTATCGTTCTGAGCCTGTGGACGTCGGCCACAGCGACGCTTCTGTCAGTCCTTCTGGGCACGCCGCTGGCGGTGCTGATGACCCGGCGACAGTTCCGGGGACGCCGTGCACTGGACACACTGATCGATCTGCCGACCGTCCTGCCTCCCGCTGTTGCCGGGCTGGCCCTGCTGATGGCTTTCGGGCGCCGGGGGATGCTGGGGCAGGGGCTGTCTGTGGCTGGAATAGAGATCGCCTTTACTTCGCTGGCGGTCATTTTAGCGCAGCTATTCGTGGCTTCTCCTTACTATATCCGCGCAGCAATCGGCGGTCTCAGCCGCAGCGCGGTTGCGCTGGAGGAGGCCGCGGCACTGGACGGTGCCGACGGCCGGCAGATCTTTCGCTTTGTAACGGTCCCCCTCGCCCGCGCCTCACTGCTGGGCGGACTGGTCATGACGTGGGCAAGGGCTCTCGGTGATTTCGGCGCCACCATCCTTTTCGCCGGCAACTATCCCGGGCGTACGCAAACGATGCCCCTGGCCATCTATATCGGTTTCGAATTGGACCTCGACGTAGCTCTGGCCCTGTCCGTCGTTCTCATGGCGACCGCGTTCGCCATTCTCCTGCTCGTGAAGTGGCTTCTGGGACGAACTGGATAGTTTAAGGCCGGTTTTCACGGTCCGGCCCACAGTACATCACTTCGTGGTTGGGACGGGCGACCGGGGCAGGAAAGAATGATACGCGTGCCCGACTCTGCTTACCTCACGGCCGCTCTTCAACCCGTCATCATATGAATCACGGTTCCGACGACATCCCGATCATCGAAGCGGTCCCCAACTTTTCCGAGGGGCGCCGCACCGATGTCATCGACGAGCTGGCGGCAGCAGTCCAGGGGTCCGGCGCCCGGCTACTCGATCGCAGCAGCGATGCGGACCACAACCGCACCGTTCTCACGGTTGCAGGCCCACCGGAACCTGTTTTGCAAGGGCTGTTTAACGCGGTCGGGGCGGCTGTCGCCCGCATCGACGTCAGGCGGCACCGTGGCGTCCATCCCAGACTGGGTGCGGCCGATGTCGTCCCGCTCGTGCCGATTCGCAACTCTCGACTTGCAGATTGTGCTCTCCTGGCCCGGCGGCTGGGTCGTCGAATCGGTGATGAGCTGGATGTGCCGGTCTACCTTTACGGCGAAGCGGCCACAAGGCGGGAACGCCGTAATCTGGCCGACGTCCGGCGCGGTGAATATGAGGCTCTGGTCCGGGATATTCATGACCCGCGGCGCGCGCCGGATTTCGGTCCTGCCAGGGTGGGGCCGGCGGGCGCGGTCATTGTCGGGGCCAGGCCCATACTCATCGCCTTCAACGTCTTCCTGCGCACTGCCGATGTGGGCGTAGCCAGAGCCATCGCTCGCCGGATTCGCGAGCGGGACGGCGGTCTGACGGCGGTCAGAGCCCTGGGCTTACTGGTCGACGGACAGGCCCAGGTGAGCATGAATCTCGTCGATTTTCGCGCCACATCTCCTCATGCGGCCGTAGAAGCCATCCGCCAAGAGGCCGCTCTTCACGGCGTCGCGCTCGACCGCAGCGAACTGATCGGTCTCATTCCTGCGGGCGCCCTACCAGGATACGAAAAGCATGACGCAGACAGCGAGGGCGCGTTTCTTTCGGCTGGCGCTTTGGCGGCCGCTGCGGGCGCACTCCTGCTACCGGACCTGGCCCCAGACCGCGTGCTGGAGGTTGCGTTGCGCCGATTGTAGGGGGAATCGGGCGCAACTGTTGTCCGCTTGCGCAGTAATGTTCAGAGAAGGACACAGCCGGCGTTTCACACACGGTCTGTGAACTGAGGCGGCGTCATTTTGACGCTTTGCCGGTGCCCGGTCGGAGCCCGGATGGACGGCGAACGCAGGGGGGGTTCAGACGATCGCTTTGGCTAGAGCAGCATGCCATGCTAGAATCAGACGCACACAGAGCAGACAGTTCCGGCTGTGATTTCTGCAAACTGTTTGGTTTCCGTGGTTGCCTGTTTGGGGCTTTGCGACAGCTAATCATCTGCATGCGAAGTCATTGACCACAGCCGTTTTTGGCTCACTCTTGCCGCCCGCGGCCCTTTCCAACCGTATGGAGAGTTGAGCAGCGGGTGAACAGCAGCTCAGATAATGCAGTCTCCTCGCCATGTCGTCTGGCAAGAATGGATTGAGAGCAGCGGTTCGCCTTCGACGCTGCCAGCGAGCGGGTTGCCCTCCGGGCCCGTTGCTTCTGCAGAGGAAATCGACCTGGCGATAGTCATTGTCAACTACAACGCCAGCGTTCTCCTGTCCGGATGCCTGACATCGGTGTTCGCCTCTGCCGGCGACTTTTCCTACACTGTATGTGTTGTCGACAACGGCAGCAGTGACGACAGCGTCGCCATGATGCGCGACCGTTTCCCGCAGGCCGGACTGATCGTTTCCGAAACCAATCTCGGCTTCAGCGCAGGCAACAACCTGGCTCTGCGCCAGCTCGGCCTCTCTGACCGGGGACCAGTGCCCAACAGGCCGCTGCCCCGCTACATTCTCCTTCTCAATAATGACACCATATTGCCGGCGAACGCTCTGGCCGACATGATACAGTTCATGGACGGGCGGCCTGACCTCGGGGTAGCCGGTCCGCGAGTGCGGCGGCCGGACGGAACGCTCGATCTGGCCTGCCGGCGCAGCTTTCCCACACCCTGGGTGAGTTTCTGCCGCATGACCCGTCTGAGCCGGCTATTTCCGCGGAGCAGACGATTCAACGCCTATAATCTGAGTTACCTGCCGGAAGATGCGGTACATCCTGTGGATTCGGTCGTGGGCGCATATATGCAGGTGCGCACGCAGGCGATCCTGGAGGTGGGGCTGTTGGACGAGGCCTACTTCATGTACGGTGAAGACCTTGATTGGGCGAAGCGAATCAAGAGCGCGGGCTGGGAAGTCTGGTACAACGGCGAGGTCGAGATCACGCATGTCAAAGAGGCCTCCAGTCGCAGGAGCCGCAAGGCCCGCCGCGCCTTTTATGAAGCGATGTGGATCTTCTATCGCAAACACTACCGGGCCAACAGTTCATGGGTGCTGGACAAGCTGATCTGGCTCAGTATCTCTCTGATCGGCGGCGTCGACATTGCCATCCGGCTGTGGAAACTACGACAGAAGCGAATTTAGCACAGTCTTGCTCTGCGAGCGATAACGAAGACCGATCTACCAAAATCTCGTGACGTCAGTTGTGGACGGCTACTGGCCGCCCACTGATGGACTCAAGCAACAGGCACGATGTGGAAGACACCGGTTCAGCCGACACCAGATCTTGAGGAGCCTCTGCCGGAACCGCGGCAATCGGCGACTGCGGCTGAGGAAGATTTGACTGCGGCCGGGGAGGGCACATTCTCCAGTCCAAACGGGAGGTACTCGGCCCCGCGCGGCCAGCGGCCGGGCGTGCCTAAACGCGCCCAGCTTCTGTTCGCGCTCTCGCTGGTCGTTGTGGATTTGGGGTGTACTTGGCTGGCCTTCTTTCTGGCCCACCGGCTCACCGAGATGAACCTGACGCCGCGGCTGATGGAGCTGCAGCCGGATATCATTGTCGGCCCATTCCTGGAGTTCCTGCCTCTGCCGCTGACCCAGTCGTTGGTACTGCTGTCGCTCTTCTCTTCGCAGCGCATGTACCAGCGACGCCGGCCGCTAGGGCATCTCGACGAAATCTTCCGAACCGCGAAGCTTACAACACTGTGTACGCTGCTGACCGTCGCGCTGGTGAGCCTTTTTCTGCGCGACTTCGTGTACCACCGCACGTTCCTGGGCTATGCCTGGTTGCTGAACATCGTCATCCTGACCGTCGGCCGGACCTTGCATGCGCAGATACAGTGGAATGCCCAAGCCAGAGGGATCGGCGGCGACCGGGTCCTGCTCATCGGCGGCGGTGACTCCGGGCGAATGATCCTGCAGCGAGTACAGGCCAATCCCAAACTGGGCTTTCAGGTGATCGGAATCGTAGATAACAGCAGTACGCGTTCCATTCTGAATGTGCCGATTCTGGGCAGCGTCGCCGACATCCCCAGAATCATTGACGAATTTGAGGTCGACGAAGTAATCATCGCGCTGCCGGAAAGCACACACCAGGAGCTGATTGGTATCATCAGCCTTTGTGAGCGGGAGAAGGTGGGCATTCGCGTGCTGCCGGATGCATTCGGGATTATGGCCAGTGAAGTGACGATTGGCTATCTCGGCGGGCTTCCCCTGGTCACAGTGCGGGACGTGGCTCTCCAGGGCTGGAGACTGACGCTGAAACGGGGAATGGACCTGGTGGGAAGCGCTATCGGCCTGGTCGTTCTCAGCCCCTTCCTTATGCTGGTGGCGCTGTTGATCAAACTGGATAGCCCCGGGCCGGTCTTTTACACGCATGAGCGGATGGGATTGGATGCCAAGTCGTTCAAGATTCTGAAGTTTCGCTCCATGCGCGAGGACGCGGAGAGGTCCGGGCCGGGCTGGACTGTGGAGAACGATCCCCGGCGCACCAAACTGGGCGCATTCATCCGTCGCGCCAATATCGATGAACTGCCGCAGCTGATCAATGTTCTCTTTGGCGAAATGAGCCTGGTTGGTCCGCGCCCGGAACGGCCGGTCTACGTGGAACAGTTCCGGCAGATGATTCCCCGCTATATGGACCGCCACCGCGAGAAGGCCGGCATGACCGGCTGGGCGGCGGTGAACGGGCTGCGGGGCGACACCTCGATCGAAGAGCGCACAAAGTACGATCTCTGGTATATCGAAAACTGGTCGCTGGCCCTTGACATCAAGATTATAATTCGCACACTGGGCCAGTGGCTACTCGGGACAAACAAAAACGCCTACTGATCCAACGCAGATTCCTTGACAACCCTCTGCCCGGTTTGTTACACTTCCTACTTGGCTAGCACTCACTTCACAAGAGTGCTAAGGGCAATTCTCAAACGTCTGATTGCTGCCAACTGTTCGACCGTTCGACTCTCGCTCCCTCGGCCGCGCATTCGGCGCGCGGGAGGGAAGAGAGACAGGCGGCAATCCTATCTGCCAGCAGGTCATGACCGAATTGCAGTTGAGCCAGCGCCGTAAACAGGTGCTACGGATCGTCATCCAGGAATATGTAGAGAATGCCCAGCCGGTGGGCAGCCAGTCGATCGCGAAAAAGTACGATCTGGGCGTCAGTGCGGCAACCATCCGCAATGATCTGGCTGCGCTGGAGAAGGCGGGCCTGCTGACCCATCCGCACACCAGCGCCGGCCGCATTCCCACAGATGGCGGTTACCGGTATTTTGTGGCCAATCTGATGGCGCACACCGATCTGCCTTCGCATGAGCGGCACATGATCCGCCATCAGTTCCATCAAGCCCGGCGGGAGATCGATCAGTGGCTGCGTCTGAGTACGGCGGTCCTGGCCAAAGCCTCCACGGGCGCGGCGCTGGCGACTTCGCCTCGGTCAATCTCAAATCGGGTCAAACATCTGGAGTTGATCGGCATTCAGGATACGGTGGTGTTGCTGGTGCTGGTGCTGGCCACGGGCACGCTGAAACAGCAGTTGATCACCCTGGAACAGCCGATTTTTCAGGAGGAGCTGAGCCGGGCGAGCAACCAGCTCAATGTTGAAATCGCCGGCGCAACCGCTGTCGATCTGCCGGAAAAGCTGGAGGGGTTCACCGGCTTCACCCGCGAAGTGGGCGAGCTTGTGCTGAACACTTTACTCCAGTCGGAAGAGCAGATCACTGACCGCGTATATCGACACGGGCTGGCACAGGTGCTGGCCGAGCCTGAATTCACGGACGGGCCGCAGGTGAGCCGGATCGTGCAGGTATTCGAACAGCGCACGCTGCTGCAAGAGATATACGATGATGTGATGGAGTTGAGCGACGTACAGGTGATGATTGCCGGTGAGGGCCGTTTTGGCGACATGCAGGACATCAGCCTTGTACTGAGCCGCTATGGGGTACCGGACCGGGTCAGCGGCCTGCTGGGCGTAGTCGGCCCGATGCGAATGCCTTACGGCCGGACAGTTGGGGCAGTGCGGTATGTCGCCACACTTTTGAACGAACTGATGCACCAACTCTACGGCCCAAGCCGTTAGACAACAGATTTGTGTAACAGGATCATCCATGAGTAAACAGGAAAAACGGGAAAACGCAGCGGTTGAGCCAGATAACGGTCAGCTGCCTGAAGAGGCTGTTCTGGAAGCGGAGGAGCTTGACTCAAGCGACGTATCCGACAGCGACGAGGCTGAAGAACGGGACGAGACGCCCGAGGAGACGATCGCCCGGCTTCAATCGGAGTTGGAGGAGGCGCAGGTGCAGGCTGCCAGCCACCTCGACAAGATGCAGCGCACCGTCGCCGAATATGAGAACGCGGGCAAACGCCGCGAGCGGCAGAACGAGGAGCGCATAAAGCGCGCCTCGGAAAGTATGTTGCGTCAGCTGCTGCCCGTTCTCGATGACCTTGAGCTGGCCTTTCAGAATGTGCCTGAAGGCGTGCCGGGAGAGGACCAGGCCTGGCTGAAGGGCTTCGAGCAGATTCAGCAGAAGCTTCAGGAAATACTCGCCGGCTCAGAGGTCGAACCGCTGGCCAAGAGTGGTGAATTCGACCCGAATCAACATGAGGCCATCTCGAATGAGCCGAGCGAAGATGTTCCCAGCGGGCACATCATCCAGACATTACGCACCGGCTACCGCATCCAGGACCGGATACTGCGCCCGGCGCTTGTCCGCGTTGCGCAGTGAATAGCTGGGCGCTTCACTACTTCCTCTAAATGGTTGCCCTAACCCGGTCCGCTGCGGCCAGCCGTCTTCGAGATCCCCAGCAAGGCATCCGGCCCTTTGATGTCGGGCGCGATCTGCGCGCCGTTTCCAGATTGATTACCGAGGCTTTCGCCGAAGAACTGGACGAGCAGGGCGAGGCTGCGCTGCGCGAGCTGCGGATTCTGGGATATATGAGCGGGCTGGTGCGCATTCTCTACCGCAGTACCGGCGAGTTTCGGAACGTCTTCAACGGTTTTGTCTGGGTGGAGAACAAGCGGGTTGTGGGGAACGTGACGGTGCAGCGTGCGGCCAGCGGCAGCGGGCGCTGGCAGATTGCCAATGTGGCCGTCTCCCCGGCCTGGCGCGGGCGCGGGATCAGCCGCGCGCTTATGGAGCATGCCCTGGACTATATCCGCGAGATGGGTGGGTCCTGGGCTGTGCTGCAGGTTCGCGGGGAGAACGAGATCGCCCGCGGTCTCTATGAACGGCTCCGCTTTGAGAACATGGGAGGGACGTCCGAACTCTACGCGCCGGGCGCGCCTAAGCGGGTCGCATTTCCGGTACTGTCCAACCTGCAGGCGTTCTCTGCGGCCGACGGCAATCTGCTGTATGATTTGGCCACCAGCCGGCCCAATGCTGAATTTCAGTGGTGGCGGGCCGTACGGCGAGACGAATTCCAGGTCCCACTCGAAAAGCGCATTGGCGAACTGGTGAACTGGCTCGCGGGCCGCCAGCGGATTTACCGGTACGCTATCCGCGACTACACCAGCCGCTTTGAAGGCGCGATCCAGGTGACCGCACGGTGCTGGAAGGGGGAGCACCATATCCGTCTCTGGCTGCGGCCCGATGCCCAGGAACAGTATGCCCAGCCGCTGGTACTGAGCGCGCTGGCCCTTCTACAGGAATTTCCCCGCTGGCCGCTGCGGGCCACTGTGAGTACACAGGACGAAATCGCAGTGCAGACGCTGCTGGACCACGGCTTTTTCGTGCGCAGTACTTTGTACACGATGCGCCTACGCATGTAGGTACCGATGACGCTTATTCTTCGGCTGGTCGGGAATGCCATCGCTCTGTACGTAGCGTCTACTCTGATTGACGGCATTCAGTTTGGCGCCGGTGGCGAGGTGAATTTCGGCAGCCTGCTGGCGGTCACCCTGATCTTTGGCGTTGTCAACGCTGTTATCAAACCGATTGTCCAGGTGGTGACCTGCCCGGCCTTTCTGGTCACGCTCGGTCTGTTCACCTTTGTGGTCAACGCCCTGATGCTGCTTTTAACCGGCTGGCTGGCCGGTCTGCTCAACGTAGACTTTCAGGTAGACGACTTTGGCCCAGCCTTCCTGGGCGCCATCGTCATCAGCTTCGTCAGCTTTCTCCTAAGTCTTTTCATCTCCTCTGAGAAAGACGACAAAGATTGAACGCAGGTCACGTGCGACGCCGCGCGGTGACCTGCAGCCGATCTCCTCATCACATTACAGTTCAAATTATCGCTGGGGCACTCCATGCGCGCTACCTTTCTCCACATGGCCGACTGCCATCTCGGCTACCGGCAGTACAACAGCCGGGAGCGTCAGAACGACTTCACCCGCGCCTATCTCGAGATTATCGATGCGGCCGTCGACAGAAGAGTGGATTTCGTAATGCTGGCCGGTGATCTGTTTGAAAGGCGCGCCATCGACCCGATCACACTCAGTCATGCGATAACTGGGTTGGAACGGCTGAAAGGGGCGGGCATACAC